>DATDUA010000114.1:0-15246 GCA_035290605.1 Candidatus Nanoarchaeia archaeon | reverse complement strand
CCGCGCCATTTCCTGCTTAAAGAGCTCAACATCCTTTTTTAATGAAATAATTGAATCATCAGCGCTTTCTTTCATCTCAATGAGATTCCTGCCTATCAGCAATACCCTGTCTTTCAGCATTCTCTGCTTTTCCTCAATGTCCCGCAGCTTTGTGCTGAAGTCTGCCAAGAATGTATAGTCCTGCTGTTCTGCCATTTTTTATGCCTCTTTTTGATGGTTTAGCTATCGGGATTTTAAAGGCGAACTGGTTTTTATACCTTTTTGTTTGGCAATAGAAAACTATTTTAATGCTTATTATTTCAGGATATTGCAAAAGGTGAAAAAAGAGAAAATGATATTCAAGCCAGAAGCTGCTTTGTATTCTTATGAGGTAGAGAGGGAGGCAGGGCAGAATGTTTTGTATTTTAATTATCTTGGGGCACCCTTTGTTCCTTCTGTTGCAGAGTCAGGCGGGGTGATGTCAAGCGTAATAGATGCCTTGATTGAGTCGCCGAATGTTGCGAGAATTGTATTTGTGCAGCAGAGGAATTACAGCTATGATTTTGCCCAGGTTTCCCTTCTTTTGGAGATTGCGCAGCTCTACAACTACCTTACTAAGCATGAAAGGGTTCTTTCTCCAGAAAGGCTTGTGTTAAATGTTCCTGCCCTTGTTGCAGAGAAGCATGCGGCAATGAACTATCTTGTGCTTTTGCTGAAGCAGGACCCGGTTGCATGCTATTTTGAGCTGAAAAGAATAGCGAGAGAGGAAAGAAGCGCAGTTGACAGGATTGCAATTGAATACAGGGATGCGGAGATGAATTTTATAAGGGTATTGGAAAAGTTTCTGTCGCTTCTGGAGAATACGAGGCTGATACAGGAGGCGCTTCCAATTATTTCTGGCTACAGGCACGGAGAGAGGCAGGTGTATGAGCGCCTGTTTCGCGCAGACATTATTCCTAATTTTACATTCACAAGGCTGGTTGCGACGCTGCCCGAGGATGCTGAGATAATCTCCCAGTATGAGATAACTGCAGGATATGACAAGAGCACGGTGACTATACTAAAAAGAGAGGATGAGGCAAAGTTCATCTATCACCTGATGCCGCCAGAGTATACATTAAGCGAGGAGCACCATATGCTGCTGAACCTTGCAAGAAATGTGCTGATAGAGCATAGGCCGAAGGCAGAGGAGTTTACAGACCCTGAAAGGACAAGGCAGGTTTTTTTCAATGTTTCAAGGGATTTGCTGCAGGAGTTGGCACGAAACAAGGGCATTGCAATAAGCTATGAGAAATTAAACAGGCTGGCGACAATACTTGTGAGGCACACAATTGGCTTTGGATTGATAGAGGTGCTGCTGCAGGACAAAAACCTGCAGGATATTGTTTTGAATGCGCCTGTATCTTTGAATAATATTTTTGTAAGGCACTCTGAATATGATGAGTGCGTCACAAACATAATTCCAAGCCAGGAGGATGCTGATTCCTGGGCAGCAAAATTCAGGATGTTAAGCAGCAGGCCTTTGGACGAGGCGCACCCCATACTTGATACGGAATTGATTATAGAGAAGGCAAGGGCAAGGGTTGCTATTATTCAGCAGCCGCTTTCTCCTGATGGAATAGCATATGCTTTCAGAAGGCACAGGGAAGAGCCGTGGACACTTCCCTTATTTGTCAAAAACAAGATGCTGAGCTCATTTGCAGCAGGCTTGTTTAGCTTTCTTATTGAAGGCTCGAGAACACTTTTAGTGGCTGGAACAAGGTCCAGCGGAAAGACATCTATGCTGAATGCGCTTATGCTGGAAATCATGCCAAAATACAGGATTATAGTCCTTGAGGACACGCTTGAGCTTAATGTTGATGCACTAAGAAAGATAGGGTATGACATTCAAAGGATGAAGGTCAGGAGTGCACTGCTTGCATCATCAACAGAGATTGGCGCAGACGAGGGGATAAGGGCAAGCCTTAGGCTGGGAGATTCCTGCCTGATTGTCGGCGAGGTAAGAAGCCTTGAGGCAAAGAGCCTTTATGAAGCAATGCGTGTCGGCGCTCTTGCTAATGTTGTCGCAGGAACAATTCATGGAGCCTCGCCTTATGGTGTTTTTGACAGGGTGGTGAATGACTTGCAAGTTCCTGCAACAAGCTTTAAGGCAACAGACTGCATAATTGTCTGCAATCCTGTCAAGTCTCCGGACGGACTGCACTCGTGGAGGAGGGTTGTGCAGCTTGCAGAGGTAAGAAAGCACTGGAAAACAGACCCCTTGGAGGAGAAAGGATTTGTTGATTTGCTGAAGTATAATGTTGACACGGATGAATTAGAGGCAACAGATGACCTGATAAACGGCGACAGCGAGGTTATCAAGTCAGTCGCAGCCTCTGTAAAAGGGTGGGCAGGAAACTGGGATGCTGTTTATGACAACATAATGGTGAGGGCAAGGATGAAGCAGGAGATTGTAAATGTGGCTGAAAAGCTAAACATGCCAGGGCTTCTCGAGGCAAGGTTTAATGCCCTGTCAAACAACATATTCCACAGAATTTCTGACGATGTAAGGGAAGAGGTAGGCTTGCCTATCGGCGAGAGGGTATTTCCGCTCTGGCAGAAGTGGCTTACAGAAAGGGTTAAGAGATGGAGATAGGCATTCAGGCTTCAGCATAAGATTTCTAGCATATAGTGAAAGACATAAATATTTACCCTATTTTGTATGTCTTTCCCTTGACTTCAAGAATCCATTAGGATTCTTGACAGCTGTCAGAAACTTTTAGTTTCTGAAGTAGCAAAGGCGCAAGTGGGAAAATTTCAGCGTCCTTTGCTATAGCTCTTGGCACACAGCAATATTTATAAAGTTACTTTTGGTTACTAAAAGTAACTGTCAAGAACCACCCCTCACAGAGGGATGGCATGATAATGCCCCCATCTAAGTGGTTCTTGAGCATACTCAGAATTCCACGAGCAATTCAAATCATAAGTTAAAGACTTGTGGAATTCTGACATTTGGAGAGGCATGGCAAAAGACGCGGCTGTAAAGATAGACAGGGAACTTCTGAAGAAGGTGGAAGAGTTTGCCAGAAAGAACAAGTTTCTTTATTCAAGCAAGAAGCAGGTTGTCAATCTTGCCATATTAGAGTTTTTAAACTCAAAAGCACCTGAAGATAAAGAAAGAGCATCAAAAGGGGGCAAAAAGGGGTGAAAATGGAGAGGACAACCACGGATGAGATACTGAGGAAGTATGGGGCAGAGATAGAAAGAAAGATTGGCGTGCAGAGAGAGGCAGGGGACACAAGCAGCGATTTTCTTGCATTTAAAAAAGATGCCCTGCCTGAAACCTCGAGGTATGAAAAGTTCTGCAAGTCAATAGGAAGCATTTTCAGGCTGAGGCTTTCAAAGAAAGACAGCGAAAGGCTGCAGAAAAGCATAGACATTGCGCACCTCGAGATAACCCCTAGCCAGGCAGCATCACTTGCATTTATCTCGCTGTTTATTCTATTCTTTTCAGGAGTTTTGATATCTGCAAGCATTTACATGATTTCAAATAATTTTCCATTCCTGCTTTTGATACTGACATTTGTATTTTCCCTGTTTTTGTTTTTTTACCTGTCGGAATTTCCAACAAGGCTTGCGCAGAGATGGCGGCTGCGTGCGTCGTCGCAGATGGTTGACTGCATATTATACATTGTTGTTTACATGAAGCACACGAGCAATCTCGAGATGGCTGTGAGGTTTGCGTCTGAGCATTTAAGGCAGCCTCTTTCACTTGACTTAAAAAAGGTGTTCTGGGATGTTGAGGTTGGAAAGTTCAGCACTGTGAAGGAGAGTTTAGATGCTTACCTGGAAACCTGGAGGGAGTACAGCATAGAATTTATTGAGGCGTTCCACCTTATTGAATCAAGCCTGTATGAGCCGTCTGACTCAAGAAGGGTGCAGACTCTGGAGAAGGCATTAGAGGTTATTCTTGACGGGGTTTATGAGAAGATGCTGAAGTACAGCCGGGAGATAAGAAGCCCTCTGACAAATTTATACATGCTTGGCATTGTCCTGCCTACGCTTACCCTTGCCTTGCTGCCGCTTGCCTCAACCTTATTGCAGGGCGCTATAACATGGTATATGGTGTTTGTGCTATTTAACCTGATTATCCCATTTTTTGTTTTTTACCTGACAAGCGAGATAATGATGAAAAGGCCCGGGGGGCATGGCGAATCCGAAGTCCTGGAGATGAATCCCCTATATCCCCAGTACAAAAGCAATGCGCCTTTTTTCATTGCATTCTTTTTATGCCTGCCTTTAATCCTGATAGGGCTTATTCCGCTGCTTGCCCAGACAGAGCTTGCAGGCATGCTTGGAATGCAGAATGATTATTCTCTTGAAAGCTTGGGGCTTGGGTTCATGGGGCAGGGCAGGGTATTTGATTTTAAGGCGACAGACACAGGCATGGCTGGACCTTTTGGAATAATCGCTCTGCTTTTAAGCCTGTTTATTCCACTTGGAATCGCGCTTTTCTTCTCCATAGCGTATGAAATGAAAACCAAGGAGATGATAAAAGAAAGGGAGAAGTCAAAGCAGCTTGAGAAGGAGTTTGCATCAAGCCTGTTCCAGCTTGGAAACAGGCTTGGAGACGGCATTCCTGCAGAGATAGCATTTGCAAGGATTGCAGAATCAACAAAAGGGCAGGCAACAGAGAATTTTTTCAGGCTTGTAAACACAAATGTCCAGCAGCTGGGCATGTCTGTTGAGCAGGCAATATTCAACCAGAAGAGGGGCGCGATAATCTTTTATCCATCTGCGCTGATTTCAACCAGCATGAAGATTCTTGTCGAGAGCGCCAAGAAAGGATTAGATGTTGCTGCGCGCTCTTTGATGAGCATTTCAGAGTATGTAAAGAACATTGACAAGATTAGCGAAAGGCTACGCGATTTACTGGCAGAGGTGGTTTCTGACATGAAGAGCAACATGACATTCCTTGCGCCGCTTCTTGCAGGCATTGTCATTGGGCTTGCAGGCATGATTACCTCAATAATAAATACCCTTACAGAGCTTATGGCGGGCATTTCAACAGAGGCAATCAGCGCAGAGTCAGGGACTATTGGGAATATGCTCAAGATATTTGACATAACAACAATGATTCCGCCTTATTTCCTTCAGATTGCAGTCGGCATTTACATAGTCCAGATTATATTCATCCTTACAGACACCCTTGTTCTGGTTGATGCCGGCGATGATAGGCTGAAAAAGATTTATGACCTTTCAAGGAACCTGAAAAGGGGCATTTTGCTGTATTTTGTTGTCGCTTTCATAACAATACTTGCGCTTTCAGTCCTTGCAAAAATTGCATTAGGAGGGATTGCACCCGGCGGATAAACAGCAGACGCAGAGGTTAAATTTATTAAGCATTTCATGCTGTTCTAATGATATAGGGGACAACAAATAAAAATGGCTAAATTAACAGAGGCAATAAAAGAGAAAAGGGCAGCTGCTGACAAGGATTTCATGGCATATCTTGTAATTGCAGTTGTTGTGCTTGCAATTGGCATTATTGCTTACCTGATTTTTTCAGGAAAGCTGTCAAACATGGGCGAGTTCATAAAAAACATGTTCAGCAACCTGTTAGGAGGATAAAAATAATTTTAAATGAAGAAATCCAAATGATAAAAGCGATAACCAGAAAAAAAGGTGAGAATATGTCACAGGAAAGCACAGTTACCATAATCATTGTGCTTTTGGTTATTGTTGTTGTGGTGCTTATATTGTTCAGGCAGAATATTATCGGCTGGGTTAGAAGCCTGCCGGGCTATGAGCCGCCAGCAGACAATGAGACTGACATAAGCAAGCTGAGTGACGAGGAGATAAGAAATTTCTGCCCTGTGAGGCTTGGCTCTTATGAAAATTCAAAGGGTGCGGGAATATTCGGCCAGTATTACATCTTCCTGAGAGAGGATGGCAGCAGCAGGCAGACGGATTTTTACCTTGCTAAGGAGAGGGTGCGGAGCAATGAATACAACCTTATTAGAAAAGCGCGGGCATGGGCAGACCCGATAGCAGGCAGGATAGTTGACAAGGAGATAGTTCTCTATGCAGATTTTTTAAGAAGCGAGATTAGTGTTTTGAATGGCGCATGGCTTGCAAGAGGAAACCTGATATGCAAGAGAGAGGAAAAATGAAAGCAAAGGAAATGAATATTGGGGATGAAATCGGGCTGATAAGCAAGCTGAAGGATGCTGCGAGCTCAATGAATGGAAGGCTGTTTAATGCATACATAAGCGGAAGCAACCTGTATGGCTGGAGCAGCAAGGACAGCGACATAGACATTAGGGGCAGTTTTGTTTTAAGGAAAGAGGAGTTTTTAGGGCTGCAGAATCCTAAAGAGACTCTTGACATAAAAGGCATTGAAAGCCTGGATGTTGTCCTTTTTGAAATCAAGAAGCTTATAACCCTTGCCTTGAAGGGGAACTGCAATATACTTGAGGAGATAAATGCGCCGCAAATTTACAAAACAGCAGATTTTATCAAGCTAAGGCAGCTAATCAACAACTCTTTCGGGAAGAGCGGGATTTACAATTCTTATAAGGGGTTGGCAGAGTTCAACTATAAAAAATTCATACTTAACGGCAGGAATACTATTAAGAAATATCTTTATGTTTTCAGGGGGTTGATGGCGGGGATTTATGTTCTGCAAACAGGAATAATCCAGCCGAATATGGAAGAGCTGAACAAGCATTTTAAGATAAAAGAGGTTAACAAGCTGCTGAAGATAAAAAGAGAGGGGCTGGAGAACGAGCCGCTTAAGGATTTAGAGGAAGGGTGCCTGGACAGGATTATAAAAGAGTTGTTTGACAAAATAGATGAGGCATATGCCAAATCAAAGATTCCAGAATTGCCTGACAAAGAGGATGTAGAAAAGATAAACAAATTTTTAATAAGCCTTAGAATGCAGGAATAGAAGAGGATGAAAAAGATATATCTGACTGAAAGAAAGAAAGCGCAGGCATTGCTACCTGAGGAAACCCTGAAGATTATACTTGCGATTATAGGCATTGGGCTGCTAGTTCTGCTTGCTGTTTTGCTTTATAATCTCTTTTCAAAAAGAAATGATTTGGCGCAGGCAGAGGCAAACATTAATTACATCACAAATATAATCAACAGGATGAGCGAGGAGCTGGACAAGACGGATGGCTCAGGCATAAAAACAGAGACATATGTTTTGCTTAATCCAAATGGATGGGGGGTGTCTTCATGGCCTGTTTCTGTTGGCGGAAAGGAAAAAAAACCAAATGCGTGCCTGAACTGGCGGGGATGCATATGTTTTTGTGAGATAAACTGGTTTTCAAAAGTGCCTTTTTCTGATGAAAGCGCCTCTCACTTAAAAAGCTGCAACCAGCTTAATGTTTGCAGGGAGATTAGGCAGGATGAGCTATTGGTTGAGCCCAATCCTATAGAGATAAGCAGGCTTGTTAAGAAAGACAGCGCAAAGGAGCTTGAGATAACCCTGGAAAAACAGGAAGATGAAACGACTAAACTAAAAATAGGGGCAGTAAGCAAAAAATGATGAAGATGGCGGCTGCAATTAAAACGATAAAATGCAAAAAGGCAGAGATGGGCATATTTTTCAAGATACTCCTGTGGGCGATTGTTTTTGCTGTTTTGGCAGCAGGCATTTATTTTTTAACTAAAAACTTATGGAGCTAGGGCAGAAAAAAGAAAGATGATAAAAAACAAAAATGCAGACATTACAACCTCGCAGATTGTGATGATAATCCTGCTTGTAGCAGGCTTTGCAATAATTGTATTTTTTATAATACAGCTCAGCTGGAGCGGGCAGATAAACAGGCAGGTGTGCCATGAATCTGTTGTTTTAAGAGGAACACTTCCATCTCTTGCTCAGGGCTATGTGCCTTTAAAATGCATGACGGACAAGGTTTGCATAACCTCATCAACATTTGGAAGCTGCAGCGCATTTGAGGGCGTCAAAGGAGTTACAAAGGTAAGGATTTCATCTGATAATGAGAAGGCGCGAAAGGACATTGAAAGAACAATAACGCAGGAGATTTATAACTGCTGGACAATGATGGGTGAGGGAAAGCTAAGCCTGTTTTCACAGGCATTGGCGCAGACATACGGAATAGGCACAGTGTATCCTACATGCATGCTGTGCAGCAGGATTGCGTTTGATGCAGCAAGCCTTGAGAAAACAGGGGTTGACTTAAGCAAGATAGATGTTCTTGAATACATGATGAGCCACAAGGTGCCTGGAAAGAATGTTTCCTATTACAGCTATTTAGAGGGCACAAGCCCGGCAAAGATAGCTGTCAGTGAGGATATCTCTCTACCTATACTGACAAAAACTTTAACCGACGGAAAGGAAGAGATTGCACTCTCCAGCGGGAAGGCATTAGTAGAGCCATACAATGAAGAGCAGGAAGCAGGAAAGCCAGAAGAGCTTGGAGTGTTGTTTATGCAGATATCCTCTCCACAGCAGGGGCAGGCTGCTATAAATGCAGGCAATACAATATTAGGGCTGGCAGTAGGGTCGTATATCTCCGGGCCCATAGGCACAATTGCGAGAAATACTATTACAGGCACATGCAAATCCAATCTCATTATATGCGGCAGCATTCTTGCGATTGCAGGAATTGCCCAGCAGGCAAATGTAGCAAGGAACAGGGCGATAACAGCAGGATATTGCGGTGATGTTTCAATAGGCACAGATGCGAGAAATGGGTGCAGCGCTGTAAGGACAATAAATTACGGCGCAGATGACATCTCTGATTATTGCAGTGTTATTGAAAGCATTCCGTAAAAATAAAATGGAAAAAAGAGGATTTTTGTTTTTGAGCAGAAAAAAGGCAGCTTCTCCTGTCATTGAGAATATAATCTTCATAGTTCTGAACATTATGTTTTTCTCAATGATGATTGTATTTGTTGCAAGGGCATCGAGCAGTGCGGCTGTTTTGGAGCAGGCGTATGCAAAACAAACTGCCCTGATTATAGACAGCGCAAAGCCCGGCATGAGCATCCTTGTTTACATGGAGGATGCCCTTAAGGCTGCAAAAAAGAACGGCGTGAAGGCAGAGGATATTGTGAAGATTGACAGGGCTGAAAGCAGGGTGGCAGTCAAGCTCAGCAAGAGAGGAGCGTTCAGCTATAGGTTTTTTAGTGATGCAGATGTTTCTGCAGCAATTCAGGGAAACTTTCTGAAGATAGATGTTAAGGAGAAATCGCAAAATGTTTAGCCCTAAAAGAATTGTCAACAGCAAAAAGGCGGGGGAAAAGGTTTTGTCCATCTGGTGGTTTTTCGTTTTGGCTTTTGTAGGGGTTTCTGTTGTTGCGGCAGTATCCATGTTTTATTCTGCTGATGTTGATGTGAAGGAGATAGAGGCAGGCATACTTGCAGACAGGGTTGCAGACTGCATTGTCCAAAATGGCTATCTTAGCAGCAGCTTTATTGGCGGGAATTTTAAGCTTAAGGAGTGCGGATTGAATGAAGAGGTAATTCAAAACAGCCAGAATTTTTACATAGGCATTTCTGCTTATGATTTCAGCTCATGCAACGAGAAAATGGAATGCAAGGGGAAGATTGGCAAATTAAATTTTTCTGCCGGAATGAGCACAATGCCTGAGAATTGCAGGATTAAAGAGGCTGAAGAAAAAAAAGGCGGCAAGGCAGAGTATTTTCCAAGATGCAGTGAAAAATCTTTCGTTGCATTGAACAGGCGTGATAAAACAATCCCTGAAAAGCTTATTTTAAAGATAGTGGCTGGCTCAAACCAGAGAGGAGGGATTTTAGCATAGGAAGATGGCAGGCAAAGAAAAAGCAGTCGGGCAGCTTAACCGGAAGAAAGCGCAGATAGGCGCAACAATTACCTGGATTGCTGCATTTTTAATCATATTTTTTATAATACTCCTGTTCCTGGCAGCGTCACTTGTTATTTCAAAGGCAAAGAAGGTTTCAAGCGCAGATTATAAGCTATCTGCGGAAACAATAGAAGAGGAGCCTCTGGCGCAGTCAGGGATGCTTGTTTCTCTTCTGAACAGCAGGATAGAGATTGGCGATGCGGCAAAAAGAGAGATGACAATAAAAGAAGCGCTGGAATACCTAAGCTTTGATGATGTTATGAAAGAGGGCATAAAAACCCAGATAAAAGATGCCCTGACAGAGAGCATAAGGATTAGCAAGCCTCAATGCTATATGCTTGAGATTTCTTCAGGAATGAAAAGCATTGAGTTTGAAGATTTGGCTGCAGCAGCTGGCATTACATTTTCATACTACCTGTTCTCAGCCAAGCCGCCTGCCCGCGAAAAGGCAGGCAGAATCTACATTCAGGGAAAAGAGGGGCAGGTTGAGGTTAAACTTTTTGCAGGAAGGTGCTAATATGAAAACAAGCAAGATAAATAAAACTTACAGAAGAAACAAAATATTTTGCAGCAAGAAAGCAGACATATCAATAGTCCTGCTAGTATTCATGACTTTGGCGCTTGTCGGGGTTGCATTGTTCAGCTTTATGATGGGCGGTAAGATAGACAAGAAGATTTCAGACGCAAAGTTTTTGGAAACAACATATGCTGTTGAAGGCAAGATTGATTTTTATCTTGCAGGCGCATTGGAGCAGGCAATTGTTAAGGCTTATAAGGATGCTGCAGGGGGGCAGGTATTTGTGGGAAGCGGCTGCTCCACACTGCCTGAAAAGACAGATGGAATTGAAAAAGAGTTCTGCCGAGTTGACAGCAATGCAAATGCGGCTTTTAAGGAAAAGATTGAGGGGTATTTCAAGGAGAATATAAACGCCTTGGATTTTCCAGAGAGTGAAACTACATTAAACGGGCTAAAGAATAATATTGAACAGAATAGGTTTTCTGTTGAATTTGACGGCAAGAGCACTGATTTGAATGCCAATGACATTAGAATAAACTCGCAGTTCAATGCAAAAAAACAAAAAAAGATATTGTGGATTATACCTGTGGGCGAGGAGATAACAGTCCTTGTGGGGGTAAATTACGAGCCGAACATTATGATAAAAACAGAATTAGCTGATTTAGGGCTGAGTGATTTTGAGGCAATTTACCAGAAAACAACAGAATGCAAGAATGCAAACAGCATAAGCTCATGCAATGATGCTGAAAAAGATGTGAAAATCACAGGGTTTAATTCATGCCTGAGCGGAAAACTTGCAGATTTTGCAATTAATGCAGAGGCAAGGTGCATAAGCAGCAAGCCGTATTTCCTTGCAGAATTGAAAAGCGGGGAGCTCTTTATTGATGGGGATTTTGAGGCAATAGGCATAAAGTTTATTGTGGCGGCAGAATAGGCAGAATAAAAAGTTTTAAAAAGCCCATTTGATTAAATAAAACAAGAAAAGAGGAAGCAACAATGATAAAAGACAAGAGGGGGCAGGAGCAAAGCACTACTGTTACATGGGTTATTGTCCTGATTATTATGGTTCTTGCAGTGATTTCAATATGGTGGGCTTATGATACATTCCAGAAAGGGACATTCCCATGGCAGAAATCAACAATAAGCATTGTTGCGCAGGCATGCAGCACAGCATGCACTGGAAATGACCAATTTGCATATTGCACAGAGGAAAAAACAATAAAGATTACAAAAAATGATTATGAGAGCCTTGGCATTGAGGCAAAGAAAGCCCAGCTTGAGGACGCTAAGCTTAGCATTGATTCAACCCAGCGCAGCGTGAAAGGCACATGCGAAGAGCTGGCTGGCAGCAGAAATGTTATCAACTGGTTTGTAAGCAATTGCGATACTATTGACTGCTCTGCAGCATAATTCTGAATTACTGAATCTTGCAGCGAATTAAGGCAAGTGATTAAGGGGTGCTGAATTGGCACATCAAAAATGCTCTTTGAAGTTTTGGCATTTTTGAGGCTTCAGAAATCTATGATTTCTGATAGTGCTCAAGATTTTGCAAAATCTTGACATGTTCAAGAACCCGAGCATGTCTCGTGTTTTAGCGCAGGGTTTTTGACATGGCAAAAATTTCCGGGTGAAACTTTTTAAATGCATTTTTCTTCTGCATGGCATGGATTATGCAGTTCCTGAAAGGAGAAAGACAAAGAAGGATTTGATACGCAAGAGGAGATTTCGCATTTACAAGAAAGGCGGGAAGTTCAGGGCAGGCGCAGAGGGGCAGAGATAAAAAAGTGAAAAATGACAGCAGAGATTTTTTTGTTTGCCCTTGCATTTATCTGGCTTGCTGTAGCAAGCCTTCAGGATATTAAAAAGAGAGAGGTTGCAAACTGGCTCAGCTTCAGCCTGATTCTATTTGCCCTCGCATTCAGGGGGTTTTATGCCCTCTTTAATGCTGACTTTTGGTTTTTCCTGAATGGCGTGATTGGGCTGGCGATATTCTATGCTATTGCAACTGCCCTTTATTATGCAAGGCTTTT
Organism: Candidatus Nanoarchaeia archaeon; assembly: GCA_035290605.1. Lineage (GTDB taxonomy): Archaea > Nanobdellota > Nanobdellia > Pacearchaeales > GW2011-AR1 > JACOYM01. Next base: position 2,877 of record DATDUA010000114.1, on the reverse strand, counting down.
TGCAGGCGGGGATTTAAAGCTGCTGATGGCTCTTGGCGCCGTACTGCCTGTTTATGGCTCTTTCTTAGGCAATATTATCTTCCTTTTAATCTTTATTTTCCTGTTTATGGCTGCAGGCTCTGTTTACTCCCTGATTTATACTGCTTTCCTTGTCGCAGGAAGAAGAAAAGAGTTTGCAGCAGAGATTAAGCAGCAGTTCAGGAATAATAAAAGCCTTTTTACGCTTTCACTTATTGCAGCTGTTTTTGCTCTGATTGCTGTTTTAATCAGTTTTTCATTTTTTCAGTTTGCTGGTGAGGGGCTGCTGTTTGTATTTCCCCCCCTGATTTTTGCCCTGCCTTTTCTTTATGTTTATGCAAAGGCAGTTGAAGAGGCGTGCATGATTAAAAATGTGAGGGCAAGCGAGCTGGCAATAGGCGACTGGCTTTACAAACCTGTAAGAGCCGGAAAGAAAATAATCGAGCCTGACTGGCAGGGATTAAGCGAGGAAGAAATAAGGCTGCTTAAAAGGCACAAGAAAAAGGTTTTGATAAAGCAGGGCGTGCCGTTTGTCCCGTCTTTCCTAATGGCATTTATTTTTCTTGTCTGGCTAAGGTACTCCTACTTGTATGCTGCCCTTTTAGGAATTTTTTGACCCTTTTTCTTTATTATTTGTTTTTCCAGTAAAGCCCAAAGCTCATTTAGCACATTATTTGGTATGTTAAGATTCATCCCCCCTAATTTTTCCAAGAAACTTCCCAAATCAAGAATTGCCCTTTCCTTTCCTAAGGAAAGCTGATTTTTTGCTTCCTCCACTATAAGATTCCAATTTATGCCTGTTGTTTGGATTATTGCTTTTGCGTCATCAATATCCTTAAGCCTGCTTGTTGCGCATTTCATCAGGATTATGTCATGCACATCTGCTATTTTAAGGATAAGGTTTTTTTCAAACTGCCTTATTGTTTTTGCTCTTTTTTGCATTTCTTCAGAGAAAATAAAATCAATTACATTGCTAACAAACAAATCCAGCCTAAAATCGTCAAGCTTTAACATTTCTGGAATGTTCTCTCTTTTGCCGTAAATTGCCGCAGAATCCAAAGAGGAAAACCCAATTTTACCCGCAGCTTTTATGAACTCTTCCCTGCTTTCTATGCTTTCAAAAACCAAGTCAATATCTAGGGTAGAATTTTTTAGCCCAAGAAACATCATTGCTGTGCCGCCCACTGCAAAAGCTGTTACCTGCTTTTTAAGCTCTCTTGCAATGCTTAACAAAATAGCCTGCTGCTCATCTATTGAAATCATTTTTGCAATTTTTGCCTGTAAGCTCTCAAGTCTTCTTTATTAAAAGGCACATAAACCCGCCATAATCTCTCAATATCCTTAAAATCATCAGATTTAAGCCCATCAATTATAAATCCATATCTTTCTCCTTTTTCAGGCAGGATATTTTTTCTAAATCTTTTTGCCATTTTTCTTGTTCTCATCACTCTCCGGGCAGCATCATACAAAGCGCCAGCCTGCCTTTTTAGGCTGTTTGATTTTAAAAGCTTGTAGAGGGCTGGCCAATTCGTTATCTTTCTGAACAAGGAAAGAGATGCCAGCAACAGGCGAAAATCCTTTGACTTTATAGCGTACACCAAAGCTTCCTCAGGGCCTGGCTGCTTGCCATATATTTTATAGTCCTCTAAAGAGGATACCTTTATCGGAGAGTATTTGTTTATAATGTCAGCATAGTTTGTCCCCTTAAGCTTATTTTCAAATGAGATATAGTACACCCTTTTGTTTTCACTTGTTTTTTTTGTTTTCACATACCCGTACTTTCTTAGCCTGTAAATATGATATATCGCCTTTTGCCTGCTTACCTTTAGGCTTGACATAACAGACGCTATTGTCTGCACCCCCCCTAGCCTTCCAAGCAATTCTTTAATGCTTATATTACACATAATTAAATGTAGCTTAAGTTATATTTAAACTTTTCGCTTTTAACAAATTAGGAGTTTAATCTACTTTTAGGGTATTCTTCTTTTTATTCTTATATTCTTTACCTCTTCTGAGGCTTTGGCTTTCTGCTCCTTTTCAACATTCTCCTGGCTCTTTTCTTCACTGTCTTTAAGAGCGCCTGCTAGAATATCGGCAGTATTTTTCAAATCCTCTTTGGATATTTTCTGCCTCTTGAAATCGAAAGAAGGAATGTTATTATAGGCTGGAATGATGTTGATTATTGCATGCCCAAGGCGTGAGCTTGTAAGGATTTCAATGCTGTCTGCCTTAAGCTCTTTTTTCAGCATTCCCGCCAGCATCCTCGCCTTTTCGAACATGCTTGCCTTTAACTGCTCGGTTTCTGAGATATGCTCTTTAGGGATTATTAAGGCATGCCCCCTCGACATGGGGTTTATGTCAAGAACAGAAACAATCTCAGAGTCTTCATATATCCTGGATGACTCCACCTTTCCTTCAGAGATAAGGCAGAATATGCACTGCCCGCCTTCGCCTCCCTGCTGCATTGCTGTATTTTTCTTTACAAATTCAATTAAGTCAGAGTCAGGCATTGATTCAATCTGCTCTCTTAACTCATCTGCTTTTTCAGGCGGCATGCTCTCAATCTGCTGAAGCAGATTTTTTCTTATCTGTTCAAGCTGCTCCCCAGAAAATTCAGTTTCGCTTGTTTCCGGCATTTTTATATAAATAAAGAAAGATTTATAAATCTTGGGTAATATAAAGATTAATAAAAGAGGGCAAGATGAATAAAGTTTTAGGTTATGTTATTGCGGTTATTGGCATTGTGCTTATAGCGCTAAGCACTGCATTTACCCAAGTTATCTCAAAGATTTCCTTTTTGCAGGGTATCAAGCAGATTTACATCCTTGCTGCAGGCATTGTGTTTGTTGTTATTGGCAT
>DATDUA010000113.1:0-2188 GCA_035290605.1 Candidatus Nanoarchaeia archaeon | reverse complement strand
CTATAAGGGCTTTCAAGCCAAAGGCTATTGGCTCTTCCTTAATCTCTGTGATTTTTCCGCCTACAGATGTTATTTTTTCTTCAACATCGCCTTTTAATTTTTCTAAGGATGTTTCCAAGGATTCAGGCATTATCTGTACCTGCAAAGCTGTCATTCCCATGCTGGCTTAAGATTTAGGGGGTTTTTAAGCATTTAGATTGAATTGCTTGAATTTGAACCGGATAGTTAGTTCGGCTGCAAAACAATAATGCTTAAAAACATGGAAAAGTTTTTTAATCCATGGCGGGAGAGGTTCAATTTCAATATTCGCAGCTTCTGGAGAGGATTGCAAAGAGCTCTGGCTTGCCAGCAGAAGAGATAGAAAAGAGGATAGAGGCAAAAAGGGCAAAGCTTTCAATGCTTGTGAGCAAAGAGGGGGCTGCCCAGATTGTGGCTTCTGAGCTCGGAATTAATTTTGCCAGGGAGAAGATGAAAATCTCAGAGCTTTTGCACGGAATGAAAAGAGTTAATGTTCTGGGGAAGGTGATAAGATTATTTCCTGTCAGGAGTTTCTCGAAAAACGGGAGGGAAGGAAAGATAGGGAGCATGATTATTGCTGATGAAACAGGGAATGCAAGGGTTGTTCTTTGGGACTCAAATCATATCAAGATGATAGAAGACAGGGCAGTAAAAGAGGGCGATGTTATTGACATTTCCAACGCTTCCCTGAGAAACACAGAGCTTCATCTTACAGGGCTTTCTGACATAAGATTAAGCCAGGAGAAGATTGAAAATGAAAAAACTGAAAAAATGTATTATGACAGGAAAATTTCAGAGTTTGTTGCAGGAGAGAATGTCAGGACAAGGGCGGTAATAGTGCAGATGTTTGAGCCGAGATTTTTTGAGGTATGCCCTGAGTGCAGGAAAAAGGCGGTTAAGGACGCAGAAGGCGCAAGCTGCGCTGCTCATGGAAGAATCGCCCCATTGAAAAGGGCTTTGCTGACTTTAGTGCTGGATGATGGCAATTCAAACATCAGGGCAGTTGTGTTTGACGAAGGGATGGAGAAGATTGGAATTAATCCTGGGAGCACAGAAGAGTTTTTGGAAAAGAAAGATGAGCTTATGGGGCACGAGCTTTTTTTTGCAGGAAATATAAGGCAGAATAAGCTGTCAAGCGTGAATGAGATGATAGTTGAGAGTGCCGAGCAGGCAGATGTTGAAAAGCTTATTGAGCAGCTTGAGACAAAGGCAAGAGGATAAAAATACGAGGTTTAAGAGGTGATTAAAAGATGATGCTAAGAACACACATGGCAATAGCGCTTTTTGCCGTGCTGCTTTTTGTTTCGCATGTTAATTACAAATTTGCATTTGTTATTGTTGCCCTGGCTGCAGCAGCCCTGCCAGACGCTGATTCTGCATTTTCAACTGTGGGCAGGGCAAAGCCAATGAGGATTCTGCAGTTTTTTGTAAAACACAGAAGCTTTATACACAGTTTTACTCTTGCCATACTGCTGTCTCTGGTTTTCGCCTTTATAATTCCTGCAATTGCCCTGCCGTTTTTTCTTGGGTATTCGCTGCATGTTTTCACAGACGCATTTACAAAGGAAGGCATAATGCCGTTCTGGCCATGGAAAAAGAAAAGTAGCGGCTTTGTGAAAACCGGCGGCAGAATTGATTCATCGGTATTTCTGGTTTTTGCTGTGATTGATGTTATCTTGTTTTTTGTAAGGGCCATTTAATGAAGGGAAAGCATATTCTGCAAAATATATCTGAGATATGAATAATGTTTATAAAGAGCTTGCCTGTTAAAGTTTAAATTAAAGATGGCAAAGGAAGAAAAAGGCAAGGATGAAGAGGAAGTGAAAAGCGAGGGAAAAGAGGCAAAGCTTACAGATTTGCCAGGCATTGGGCCTGCTGTTGCTTCTAAGCTTGAGGCAGCGGGAGTATATGATTTAATGGGGCTGGCAGTCATGTCACCGCCTGAACTTTCTGAACTGGCAGGGGTTGGAGAGGCTGTTGCGAGAAAGGCAATACAGGCGGCAAGAAAGATGATGGATTTGGGCTTTGTTGACGGGACAGAGTTTGCAAAAAAGAGGGAGGATGTAAAGACAATAACAACAGGCAGCAAGAATCTGAACAATCTTCTGGGTGGAAGAGGGGTTGAAACAAAGGCAATAACTGAGGCATATGGGGCTTATGGAAGCGGAAA
>DATDUA010000112.1:0-10867 GCA_035290605.1 Candidatus Nanoarchaeia archaeon | reverse complement strand
CACATAGTTAAAAACAACCTTTCCAGAGCTGTCTGTATCGTTGCTTAATGACCTTATGGCATCGCCTGTATTTGGGTTTATGACATTAATCTGGGCTGAGAGAACTCTTGGCAGCGTCTGCACTGTAATCTGCATATTTTCTGCAGAAACAAGAGGCAGTAATGCCATAATAGCAAAAACTGCAATAAATACAATAGATAATGCTGCAATCTCTTTTTTCACCATTTTACCTTTTTTTTGCCCTTATAAAATGCCTTTTTATCTAGTTTACACATATAAATACTATTTATAAATTTTTCTTTTGTGCATGCCTGTCTTATCCAGCTTAAACAGGAGAGTTTCTAGACTTCAAAAATGCTCTCTTATGTACCCTGTCTGTTTTATGTCGGAAATGCAAAATAGAAAAGCATTTCCGAGCACTATCAAAAACCAGAAGGTTTTTGAAGACTCGCAGAAAATAAAGGCATTTTTGAGGTGTTCAAGAACCCGAGCATGCCATATGCTCATCAAAAATCCTCTCCAAGTTTTTGGGATTTTTGAGGTGTTCAGAAATGCACGATATCAACAGCATTTCTGACATTAGCGCAGGGTTCTTGACAAGAGTAAAAACGCCCACACCAGGAATCGAACCTGGAAATCCTTGCGGAAACAGGTTGTTTGTTTTTCTCCAAAAAGGAGCCAGAAAGAACCTTGGTTCTTCTAGTTAGCAAACCTGCGCCTTACCATTGGGCCATGTGGGCATGCATAAGTTTAGAAAGCACAACTTAAAAAGCTTTTCTTGGCAGGGTTTGATTGCAAATTTGTAAATAGAAGAATGCTGAATGCTATAAGTCCTAATAAAGAAAGAGGAGTTATTTTAGCTGGATTTGTACTATCGAAAATTCTGATGATTGTGTTACTTATTTTTTCGAATTTTCTATCTGTATAATTCGCAAATAGTATGGTATAATCAAGCGAATTATCCATAATCACCAATTATATCGCGTAAAAAGTCCAATCCCAGTTGATTCTGACATATTGCGACTATAAATCCCTTTATCCCCAACTAATTCAAAGTGTAATTTAGGGGAAGCTGTATATCTAAGAGCAACTTTCCAATTTGTTATATAATCACCATTATCTTTAATCAACTCTGTAAGCCCAATTCCAGCTCTTGTTTTTTTAGTAACTTTTCTACCAACCAAAAAACCAGCATATGTTTCATTCGGCGGGTTGGTTCCGCTGTTGTTTTCTCCTGTAAAGTTATGTTCCAATATTCCATCAATTTCAAACCTTTTTTCATCTATGAAGCATGTAGCTAATGCTCCTGCTTTTGCATCATCTCTTTTGTTCCCTAATCCTGCTTCTCCTGTCGGGAATGTTAAAGAGCCATACAAAAACCAATGAAGATTATCAATCCTGCCTCTTGGGCCTAGCCCTAGTGAAATATCTCCTATGCCATTATCAGAACCTTTTGGCGAGTTTATAAATTTGTATGGTATGCTGATAAATGCAAATTTACCAAATTCATCACCATCCCAGTATTTTAATATCACATTGTTTGTTATTGTTTCTACATCCTTTTCATTTACGGAGTAGGTGGTTCTCACGTCTAATTGCCGGTTTTCTGGACCTCTTGCGCCTTTGGAGAAGTCATCTGCGTAAACAATATCTAAAGAAGCGGTTGCTAAATATAATGCTCCAATTAAAAAATACTTTTCCAGTTTCTTAATGATGTTATTAATCATAACCATTATTAAATAGCTACACTATTTAAATATTTGTGGTATTCTTACAACACCACAAACTTTAAAAATAAGTTTGTATTAGTTGTATGCATGGCATTAGAAATATTGAGAAAAATCGGGCTTTCAGATGGGGAGATTAAGGTGTATTCCGCACTACTTGAAGTCGGGATATCTCCTCTTAATAAAATCCATGAAAAAACAGGCATTGAAAGAAGGAATATCTACGATATATTGAACAAGCTTATTGAACGTGGTTTAGTAACTTATATTGAGGAAAACAAAAGAAGATTATTCCAAATTAGCCATCCTAGCAAACTTATTGGGTATGTAGAGGAAAAAAAGTATGAGCTGGATAAAACAAGAGAAGAAATCGAGAAAGAAATGCATTCTATAATTGAAAGATTTAATTTCAAAAGACCAAATATAAATGCTGAGATTTATAGAGGCGTAGAAGGAGTAAAAGCAGTATGGGAGGATATGCTTAATTATAAAGAGATTTATTGGATTGGCTCTGGAAGGTATGTTCCAAAAAAATTTCCAACATGGTTTTCAAACTGGAATAGGCGAAGAATAAAATTGAAAATAAAAATGTTTAATATCTTCAGATACGAATTAAAAAAAGAAGTAAAGCCATTTAAATTTGAATATTGCAGATTCCTGCCAAAAGCATTTAGTGGCAATCCAGCAGTTATTTGTATTTATGGAAACAAAACCATAAATTTTTTATTAGGCGAGTATTTTTTTGCTTTTATTATTGAGAATAAAGAGATTGCTGAGAATTATAAGAGATATCATAGGTATTTGTGGGACAAAATAGCCAAGCCAAAATAAACAATCTGAAAATGCAGTCAAAGATATGCTATTTTTATCTTCTAAAAAAGAAATCAAAAAATCTTTGAATAATTGTTTTGCTGCTGCCTGAAGATTCAGTTATTGCCCCGCCTGTGACAGGCGCTGATTCTGGAGCAGGAGATGAGCTGCCTTCGCCGCCTCCAGATGAGGAAGATGATGGCTCTGATGAAAAAGATGGCTCGCTGCTGCCAGAGCCAGATGAAGAGCCTTCCTGCCCTTGAGCTTGTGATGGCTGTCCTGATTGAGAAGATTCAGAAGCAAACTGCTCCTGCCTTTCATCTATCTGCTGAATTTCATCATTTATGTCCTGGATTTCCTGCCCTATCTCCTGTGCTTCTGCCAAATCCGGCTGGAGCTGCTCTGCCCTTCTTTCTGCATCCTCTGCAATACTGTTAATCTGCTCATTTGTAATGAATTGCTGGTTTCCCTCTCCATCAACAATCATCCTGTCGCCGTTCTTTATTCTTTCTTCATTTATCCTTGACATGAAAATCTCGCATGAATCAGAGTCAGATATTCCTGCTGACGCGCACTCATGAGACATTCCTTCTCTCTCTCTGCCAGCCCTGTTTTCCCTATTCTCTTCAGCCATTCTGCCTCTTCTCTCATTTATGCAATCTTCATTACCACCACACTCTCTTCCAATCTGTTCAATTCTTCCTGCCCTGTCTGTTCTTTCTCCTGGCTCAATCCTTTCCATCCTAATTCCCCTCTCTTCCATTATTGTCCTGCATTCATCAGGGGATTTGCCAAGGCATTCTGGCGGCATGTTTATGCCTATTCCCTGCTCCTGCCTGTTCTTTTCCATCACCCTTCCACATTCTTCAGGAGAGAGTGCGTTTTCCTGCCTGCATTGCTCTGGAATATTCTCATTTACAATCCTGTCTTTCAGGATTTCCCTGCATTCCTCCGGAGAGACAGGCTGCCCGTCTTTGATACACTCTTTTGGAATATTGGATATATCCTGGGGGGCAGGAAGCATAATGCCCATATCAGCAAGTGCCTTGTCGCATTCCATTCCTCTTACAAAATCTGAGCCCCTTTTGCATGCCTCTGGAACTTCACTGAATCTTATTCCTCTTTTGTTTAGAAAATCAAGCTCGCTTTCCTCGCTGAACTCAATATTGCTTGACATCAGCTTTGCGCATTTATCAGGAGTCAATGCATCTGCATCCTGACACTCCTTTGGCATTTTCTTCTTTATCATAACTGCCTCGCAGTCCTCTCTTGAAAGCGCGCCTGCATCCTGGCATTCTGGCGGCAACATAATCTTTTCGCATTGTTCAGGCGTTAATACATTTGCATCCTGGCACTCTTTAGGAATATATCTTTCCATTATCAAATTTTCACATTCATCAAAAGTCAGGCCAACACACTCTTGAGGGATTTTCTGCTGCTTTGAAGAACCCTTTTTTGCACCTCTTTCTGCCTGTTTTGGCTGCTGCGTTCCTATCTCCTGCATAATCCTTGAGCATTCCTCCTCTCCTATAAAGCCTCCCTGCTCGTCAAGGCATTCCATAGGAGGGCCCTGGTAATTCATCATAATCTCTTCACACGCCTCTCTAGTGTATGCTCCTGCTTCCTTGCATGGTGGTGGAAGCATTTTTTCTAAGCACTCTTGTTCAGGAATTGGCTTTCCGTCTTTGATGCACTCTTCAGGAATCCTTCCGCTTGATATCATCTTCTGCTCGCACTCTTCCTTGCCGATAAATTTGCCACCCTCAACACACTCCTGCGGAATCCTTCCGCTTTCTACCATCTTCTGCTCGCATTCATCCTCTCCTATAAACTCGCCGTTATTCATGCACTCTGTTGGAGGAGGCCCGTATTTTGCAAACATAATCTGCTCGCATGCCTCTTTTGTTGTTGCTCCTGCCTCAATGCACTCTTGAGGCGCAAATTTTTCCATCATTATCTTTTCACACTCTTCCCTTGTTGTTGCTCCTGCCTCAATGCACTCCTTTGGAGCAAGCTTGTTGAACATTTCTTTCTCTTTCTTTCCAATCGCTTCCTGCATTGTTTTTTCAAAGATTGGCTTTAGGAATGCAGGCATATTGCTTGGAATTTCTGGCTTCATTTCATCAAGCTGGTCGCATGCACTTCTGTCATCCTGAAACTCGCACCTTATTGCCAGCGCTTTGGATTTCTCGCATTTTGACTGCTCTGAGACAACAGGAATTTTAGAGCAGTCGCATTCGCGGGGGTCGCTGATGCATGTTGTCAGCTGCTTAATCATCTCTTCGGCTGCCTGCTGCTGCGCCTCTTTAGACTTTTTTTCAATGTCCTTTTTCAGCCATGCAGGAGCATTTTCAGGATTGCATTTTTCATCCTTTAGCATAATCTCATAATCCTGCCCTGCAAGGCTTGAGCAGTAATCATAAAGCTTTTCTGACATCTCTGCAGAAAGCCTTGTTTTTTCCTCTTCTGTCAGGTGATTTTCAAGATAATCCTTAAATTCAGGCGTAAGGTTTTCGCTTTCAGCTATTCTTCTTTCAATCTCCTCAACGCTCAATTTGACTTCTTCAGAGATATTTGCAGATGCACTTTGCTGAACAATTTCAAGCTTGTCAGAAGCAGACTCAAGATTTTTAACAGCATTCTCAGTATCTCCTGCCTGGGCATTCTCAATTGCAGATGCCACTTCTTTATCTCGGATTTCAAGGGCAAGCTTTACCTTGTCATCGCCTCTTGCAAAAAATAATTTTATGTTGTCGCCAAATCTTGCGAATCCAGAATAAGATTCAGCCTGCGCTTGTGCAGAGGCAAATGTTGAAAGAACCATCAAAGCTATAAAGCATACTGCTATCAGTTCACCAGCTTTTTTCATTCATAAGCAAGAAAAAGCGCATATTTAAAAATATCGGTTTCTTGCCCATTAGGTAAAAAGAGGAAAAAATTGCTCGGTTCACAATCTCACTCCAAGATAAAATAATAATTCACTCGTGAAATTGCTCATGCCACAAGCAGTAACCCATATAATAATTGCGCTGATTGCAGGAAGCTTGATCAGGGATTATGCTGTCAAGGAGAAGAAAAGGTTTCCGCTGCACTATATTCTTATACTTGGAATTGCAGCCCTGCTTCCTGACATTGATGTTGCCATCTACTGGATTTTACACTGGTTTGGCTTCACGCTTTCTGAAGTGCACAGGACATTCAGCCATAACCTGTTTGTCCCTTTGTTGTTCTTGGCTATTGCGGGGTTGACATGGAAGCTTAAAAATAAAGAGCTTGGAAGGCATCACCTCAAGATTCATACAATATTCTTGATGATAGCCCTCGGAGTGTTTATCCACCTTATTCTGGATGCAACAATCGCAGGCAGGATAATGCCTTTTTATCCACTTTCAACATTTTCAGCAGGCAATAACATAACAGCTTTAATGCCTGAGCCATTAAACCAGCTCTTTTTTCCAAGCCTGGATGCTGCGCTTATCATTCTCTGGTTGGTTTACATTGAATGGAAGCACAAGATAAGTGATTTTATATAAAGATTTATAAATATCTTTTCTTACTTAATCATATTAAAAAAAGAGGCAGAAGATAAAATGGTAAAAAATATTCTAAAGTTGAAGAAGCTGTTTGCAGGAATTGAAACTCCTGAGTATGCATTTCCTACAGATGTTGGCTTTGACTTGAGGGCAGCAGAGGCTGCCACACTTGCCCCATACGAACAGAAGGCAGTCAGGACAGGCATTGCAGTTGAGATTCCAGAGGGGCATGTCGGCTTGATAAGGGACAGGGCAGGCATTATAACAAAGATGAATGTGCACACAGCTGCAGGAACATTTGACCCTGCATACCGCGGAGAGGTTTCTGTTGTGCTGATAAACTTTGGGGAGGAGTCTGTAAGCGTAGAGCCTGGAATGAGAATAGCCCAGATGATAATTATTCCTGTCACAAGGGTTCAGATAAAGGAAGTCAAGGACTTGGGCGAGACAGAAAGGCATGACAAGGGCTTTGGCTCTACGGGCATGAAGGAGATAATCAAGATTGAAAAATCAATCAAAGGTTCAAAAAAGAAAAATAAATAACAGGAGAAAAATAAAATGTGCTGTTGCTGTGGCTGTAAGACAAAAAAGAAGAAAAAGAAGAAATAAAAGGAGGCATCTACAAGGGAAAGTTAGCAAAGAAAACCATAGGTGTTCATGCAATGAAAGTTTCTGAATTAATGAAAAAGGCGATTGTTGTTGATGGGAATATATCTGCAAAAGAGGCGGCAAGAATTATGTCTGAGAAAGCCATAGGCAGCCTTATTGTCATAAAAAATGAGAGGATTGCCGGCATAATCACTGAGAGGGATATTTTAAAAAATATAGACAAGCTCGGCTCAAAGCTTTCTCAAATCATGTCAAAGAATGTAATAACAATCTCACCAAAGCAAAGCGTAGACGAGGCTGCTTCAACCATGGCAGAAAACAAGATTAAAAGGCTGCCTGTTGTTGAGCATAATGAAATACTAGGCATAATCACAGCGACAGACATTCTGGCGCATTCTGACGCCCTGAACGAGGATTTTATGGTAGAGTGAAAGGCAATTCTTGCAGGTTGCTGTAGACATTACGTCTACATAATAGAAAGATTTATAAACAATGTAGACGTATAGAATGTTATGGTGTATACTGAGATTAAAGAGAAGAAAGGCAGAAAGTATTATTACAGGGTAAAGTCTGTAAGAAAAGGAAAGAAAATAGGAAAAGAGAGGATATATCTTGGAAAAAATCTGGATAAGAAAGAGTTAATAAGAACCGAGAGTGAAGCAGACAAGAAATTAGTTTTATTGAATAGTATTTTAAGCAAGGAAGAGATAAGCTTATTAGAAAAAATAAAAAGGGAATACTTTAAAGAGCCAAAAGAAAATCTTGAGAATAGATACGAGTCTTTTTGCACTCTTTTCACTTACAACTCTACTGCAATAGAGGGAAATACCCTAACATTGCAAGAAACCGCCCAGTTGTTATTTGAGAATATAACGCCTAGAAAATCTTTAAGAGAGATTAATGAAACATTAAATCACAAAAAGGCATTTGATTATATTCTAAATTATAAAGGAGATATTACAAAAGATTTTATCTGCGAGTTGCATAAGATAATTGCACAGAATACCCTAAAACCAGAATTAGAATCGCAAATTGGCTGTTATAGAAATCTTCAGGTGTACATCAGAGGAACTAATTGGCTTCCAGCCAAGCCAAGTGAAGTGCCTAAAGAAATGAAGTCATTGCTTTCATGGTATTCAAGGAATAAGAAAAAGTTTAATCCTGTAGTGATTGCGGCTTATTTTCATACCGGATTTGAAACAATTCACCCGTTTGTTGATGGAAACGGCAGAGTTGGGAGGCTTTTAATGAATTTTATTCTGCATAATAATCAATATCCTATGATAAATATTCCCAACTCAATAAAACACAAATACTACAATGCATTGCAGGAATCTCAATTGGCAGGCAATTTAAGGCCATTTGTGAAGTTATTGATAGATTTGCTGGTACAAAGCAAGGTTATGCTTTAGGTGCCTGCAAAATTGAAAAATAAGCTTCTGGGTGACTTCATCTTTGGTATTTGTAGTCACCTTGACTTGGGATGTAAGCCGGCATCGAAGTTATTTTTTGGCAATTTTCCAGAGAGCTTCAAAATTACTTCTGTATGTCTCTGCCAATTCTTTGCTCTTAATTAAAATAACTATCTCAGGCTTTGTTAGCAACCAAAACGATACTTCATCGCCATGAATTGCAGTTGCAACAAAACTTTTATATATTCTTGGCAGATATTTATATTGAGAATAGGGGGCAGTAGGATGCTTTTCTCCTTCAATAAAAATATATCTTGTTTTGACCTTATATTTCTCTCTTTCTTTGTAATATCTCTCATGATAAATTGGATCCAATTCTCTTAAATGCCCGGCAATTGCACCAAATATAAGAAATTCTTTTTTGGTTTCTTTTGATGATTCTATGGTTTCTTTGAATACAGTTCTGAGCCCTTCTTTGCCTTCATAAACTTCAACAATAACTTTCTTTTCTTTAGGCAATCTTAGCTTTGTCAGTTCTGGGATTAATCTTTCAACTGTTTCTCTTTCCTTTTCTTCTTCTTTCCTTTAATCCATCCACTCTAAAAGTTTTTTGGGGCTTGTAGCTATAAAGTATTTTCTATTATTCTTAATGACATAGCTGACCAATCCCTTTTTTATCAGCGAATTTATTGTATCATAGGTATTCGTCCTGGATTCATGGGTTTTTTCAGAAATTTCTGAGGCTAGAGCATCATCTACTTGCAGAAGGCTGTAATATACCTCTGCTTCTCTTCTTGAAAGTCCTAATGAAATTAGAGCTTCTGTATTCATACAATGGAGTAAGTTTCTTCGCTTTATAAATCTTCTTATTATTGTCTATAAAGTAGACAACATAGATTTAAATACTCATTATTATAATGTTATTATAAAGTAGTTAAATAATGGGGGTACAAATATGACCAAAAAACAAACCGAAAAGATTATGGACGAAGAAATAATTGAATGTCAAAAAGAACTTCAAAAAACAAAGCAGTTACTTAGAGGTTTAGAATTTTCAGTAATAGATGTTGAAGCATTAGATGGATGTTATGATCAAGATAGAGGGTATGATGTAGCTCGAGTGAAATTTATAGATAACAAAAAAAGTCAAACTTCTATATATTTGGAAAAACATAATGTATGTGGTTACAAAAAATGTGAACATTATTCACTCAAATTAGGTAAAAATGTTAAAGGTATGCACACGAATGTTCACTACAACTCGGGAAGTATTGAAATGGAAGTAGAAGCAGATTATACTTACGACCATTTTAATCAATTAATTTTTACAGATGGAAAATTCTATTTTATGGTTATACAAGATTTAGATTCTTTTAATAAAAATATTAAAAATTTAAAAGAAAAAATAGGCTATTCTGAAAAAATTAATAAATTAAGAATAAAGAAAAACAATCTTGAAAAAATTGATTCTGGACCATTTGACAATTTAGAAGAAAGAATTTGTGAATTGGAAAATGAGCAAAAAGAGGCAAAAGAAACAATGAAGAATTTATATTATGGAAATGAAAATTATAAAGAATATATCCTTAGCCATATAGCAGAATTCAAAAAATATGTTAGAGGTTATCTTAATGAAGATATTAGTTTTATCCAAGACTCTATTGAACGTAAAAAGGCAGAATTGCTCACAGAATTGTGCTTATCAGAAGAAAATAGAAAGCAAAAAAAGGAATATTCTAAGTTATTTAAACAATAATCTGTTGAAGATTTTTTAAGCACATTAAAAAATGCCTTTGCTTTCTGTGAGTCTTCAAAAACCTTCAGGTTTTTGATAGTGCTCGGAAATGCTTTTCTATTTTGCATTTCCGACATAAAACAAACAGGGTGCTCAAAAGAGCATTTTTGAAGTCTTAAAATTATCCTTTCATCTCCCTCAGCTTCATCCTTATAACCTTCCCAGAATTGGTTTTTGGCAGCGCTTTTATGAACTCTATCTGCTTTGGGTAGGCATGCCCTGCATAATTCTTCTTTACAAAAAGCGAAAGCTCCTCTTTTAATTCTTCCTTGGCAGCGATATTCTTGTTAAGCACAACAAATGCCTTTAAGATGCTGCCTTTTGTTTTGTCAGGAATACCTATGACAGCAGCCTCTTTTACTGCTTTGTGCTTCATTAAAAAGAATTCAATCTCAATTGGGGAGATTCTCTCTCCAGAGGTTTTGATTATATCATCCTTTCTTCCTATGAAAAAGAAATATTTCTCCCTGTCAATTTTTGCAGAGTCATTTGTCCTAAACCAGCCATGTTTAAAATAATCTTTATACATCTTTTTATGCTTGTAGATGCCCGTCATCATTGCGGGCCAGCCCGGCTTTAGCGCAATTGCCTCATTTTTTATTGCTGCATTTATTCCGGGAATTGCCTTTCCCATGCTGCCTTTCTTTTTTCTCAGCCCCTTCCATGTCGCTATTACAATTGCGCCTGTTTCTGTCTGCCAGTAGCTGTCATAAATATCAATTCCAAGCTTTTTGTAAAAGCTGTAAATATCATTTGTGAGCGCCTCGCCAGCAGAGCATAAAACCCTCAGGCTTCTAATATGGGGCTTTTTTATTTCTGGCTTTAGCATTCTTAATGCAGTGGGCGCTGTGTAAACAACAGAAATCCTGTTTCTGGCAAGAAATGAGAGCCATTTTTTTGCATCAAAATGCCCTTCATAAACATAGCTTGTGCATCCAACAGACAAAGGAGCAAGAATGCCATAAACAGCCCCTAAAACCC
>DATDUA010000111.1:0-2400 GCA_035290605.1 Candidatus Nanoarchaeia archaeon | reverse complement strand
GGCTTGCTTCTTGGATGCGTATGAAATACAGCATCCTTCATTACAAGAGCCTGCTGAATCGCAATGTCCTCTGGCACAACCCCGATGATTGGAGCCTCAATCATCTCTTTTATGTTTGCTGAAGGCATCTCTGATTTTACTCTTTTCACTCTTGTTATTATAATGCCTCTTATTTCCTTGTCCAGCTCCCTAGCAATTTTAGAAACCTTTAAGGCGTCTGTTACTGCTGGCAGTTCTGGATTTGTTATTATAATCACCTCATCTCCGGCGTTTATTATTTCAGAGACATCACCGCCAAGCCCGGCAGGCGTGTCAATTATGACATAGTCGCTTATTCTCTTAAGCTTTTTTGCAGTTTCCCTGAAATTCTCATAGCCTGTCTTTTTAACTTCATTAAGCGACAGGGATGAAGGCAGTATTTTCATTCCAGAGCTGTGCTCATAAATCGCCTCGCCTATTCCTGCTTTTTCGCATAAAACATGGTTGAGAGTTACAGGCACTATTGGAGCGCCAAGATGCAGGCCAATATTCGGCGTGGCAAGGTTAGCATCAACAACAATAACATCCTGGTTAAGATAGTTCAGGGCAGCCCCTAGATTAATCGCAGATGTCGTCTTTCCAACTCCACCCTTTCCAGAAGTCACTACAAATATCTTTGCGGTCATGTTACTCAAATTTGTCCTTGCTATTTTGATAGAAAATGCTTAACCTCTTTTATAAACCTTTCTAAGATTTCAGAGTATTCCTTCAGCTTGTCTATATTTACCTCTATTATTTTGCCTTTGTATGCCACCTTTAGGGTTACATTCTTCCTGAATTCATTCTCTCTTTGCTTCTCAAGATTTTCAATCTCCCTGAACATCTCATAAGCCTCTATTACCTTTAAGACATCCTCATTTTTCCTGAATAATTCCTTTATTTTGTCTATCTTCTGCCTTGGTGCATCCGGGATGGCTGAGATTAATTTTCTCTTTTTTGCATGCTTAAGCATCTTTTCAATGCTTACATCAATCATAACGCGCCACCTTATAAGCAGGTTGACTATTATGTCGCATGTTTTTGTGTATTTTAGGCTGACATACATCAGGTGGTCTGCGCTTATTTTTTCCTTTATTATACCTTCCATTTTTCAAATACGCTATTCTTTAGTGCCCGCTACCTTCGATTCCCTCTTTTTGAGAAATGTTTCAGGGGGCAGGAAAGACAGAAGATATGCAGGTAAATGACATTTTTATAGTTTGCGGTTATGGGCAATTCTCCCCAGCATTTCGTCAGCTAGGGCATAACATAAAAAATCCCTGCCACAGCAAGCTGAGGGGTATTGCACCCAATTTGAGCAATAAAATCGGGCGCGCACATCAGCTTTATAAATCGCATCTTTGTAGAATAAAGATGTACCGAAAGAACAAAAGCAACAAGAACAAGTATCATAAACGCCAGGAAGGGGCAAACGGAGCAGAAGGCCTGGAATTTATCAGGGTAAGGCTTCCCCGCGGGAAAGAGGTGATAGGAATAATTGAGCAGAGGGTAGGCGGGGCAAGGATGATAGTCAAATGCCTTGACGGCAAGTCAAGGAACTGCAGGGTTCCAGGAAGGATGAAAAGAAAACTCTGGCTGAGGGAAGGCGATGTTGTTATAGTGGAGCCATGGGAGTTTGATGACGAGAAAGGCGATGTTATATTTAAGTACACGCCAACAGCTGTTCAGTGGCTGAGGAATAAGGGGTACCTAAACACAACCGGTTCTGAATTTTAACGGGAAATTAGAATCAAGAAAACCTTGTGTTTACCATATGTCAAAATCATAAGATTTTGAGCACTATCAAGAACATAAGTTCTTGAAGTTTTAAAAGGTGTGGTTTGTTTAGGTTTTCTGGACCTCAAAAATGCAAATTTTTGATGGCGGTCAGAAATCATATATATTTCTGATGTGATCCAAAATTGAAAAAAGTAAATTTAAAGAAACTACATACTAAAGTATATGGTTTCAATTTATGGACATGAGAACAATTTACACTGAAAATAAAAGGAAGATAATGCAAAACAAGGGGCTTCTTGAGAAAACACTAGGCATAAACATGGGACTCAAGGGAGACAGCATAATCATTTCAGGGGACGAGTTAAACGAGTATCTTGCTTTGATGGTTTTTGACGCGATTGAGCTGGGTTTTTCTGTCAATGACGCGCTTCTTCTTACAAAAGAGGATTATGTATTTGAAAAGATAAATATAAAAGATGTCTCGCGAAGAAAGGATTTAAGCCAGGTAAGGGCAAGGGTGATAGGCACTTTTGGCAAGACATTAAAAACAATGTGCGGGCTTTCCAACTGTGAGATTGTCCTGCATGACAATCTGGTGGGGGTTATTGGCAAGGCAGATGATATTGAGTTTGCCCTTACTGC
>DATDUA010000110.1:0-7939 GCA_035290605.1 Candidatus Nanoarchaeia archaeon | reverse complement strand
CCGCCAGCTCCAAGCAATTTTCCACCATAAGCCCCATTTTTCAGCCCGGCGTCATATAACTCGTCAATTCTTGGGCTGGATATGTTTTTGTCAACCCTTCTTTTGTTCTCCCATGACTTATGCAAAAGTTCGCCAATCCTGTACAGGTTGCCCATTAGCAGGCAGTCCTTTATATCTATTGCAATCCCTTTAAGCTCCTTAAGGTTTGCAGCAACCTCTTCTTCATTTTTTAAGAAAGACTCTTCCTGTTTTTTATGAAGCTCTCCTGAAGAATGCTCCCTGCCGACATAGCAGAGAAGAAGATGCTCATTTAGCTCATTGATAGTGCTGTTGGTGCTGTCTAGCCTCAGGGGATTGGAGATTTTCCTTTCCTTGTCAAACTCCATGAAATTAAACCCACCGATTGCTGCGGCATAAAAATCCTGCCACCCGCCTTTTATTTTCATCTCCTCTCTCTCTGCCTGATAAGCCAGGTTTGCAATCTGATAAGCATTATAATCTACCCCTTTCAGCTTGCCGAGCAATTTTATCACAAGCACAGCAAGGCTTGCAGAGCTTCCCAATCCTCTTCCTGGCGGAATATCATTGTGCATTGAAAGCTTAAATCCAAACTCCGGCTTTGCTACCTTGATAAGCGCCTTTACAAGGTCAAACCTTCCGTCATACTTAATGTCTTTATATGAGTTTATCACTACATCCTCCTTAACAAGATGAGGATTGCTTATTGTTATGCCCGAGTCTGCGCTTTTTTCTATTGAAGCATGAACATACTTGTCTATGGTTGAGCTTATCACAGCACCCCCATATTTCTCAAAAAAGTGCGTAACATCTGTTCCTCCGCCGGCAAAGCTTATCCTTAATGGCGCAACACCCCTGAATTTAGGAAACTTCTCCTCTCTTGCCTCCTCAACACGGTATCTTATGTCTGTTATTCTTCCTCCTTCATCAACTATTGGCAGGCGGTTTGTTCCGCCTGAAAGCTTCTCTGTTATGCTGTCTTCACCGTCTGTTGTCGTGGCATAGGTATAATCTGTAACCATTGCCTCGCCAACCCCATCATCAAGATTTCCTTTTGAAAGAAAATGCCTGTCTATAAGCTTGCGGTTCAAAACACCCAATAGCTTCTTTTGCTTGTCAACAACAAGAGCCAAGTCCATGCCTGTTTTGTCTATATTCAGAAGCGCATCTCTTATAGAACTTTCTTGGCTTATCAAGAGCGTATCAAGTATATCACCTTTAAACCGGGCATATCCTTCAGGAGTGCCAATGTCAATAAAATATCCATCATAAGCATATCCATACAGCCTTCCATCACTCGCAAGCTTAGGAAACACCTCTCTTTCCAGGGAGACATTCTTGTTTTGCTCTATTAAATTTAATATCTCTGGCTCAAAGATATAAACTCCTGCATTAATCAGCTTTTCCAGCCCTTTAGAATCTTCTTCCTTCTTTTCTGAAAATTCCTTTACCTTGTTGCCTTCAAGAACAACGCCGCCATATCTCGAGGTTTCGCTGGATTTTGCCAGGCTGATTGTGAAACTGCTTTTTTTTGCATTATGAAACTTTAAAAAGTCCATCATGTCAATTTTGGCATAAGAATCTCCATTCAGCACAAAAAAGGTGTCATCTACGTATCTTTCAGCATTTTTTATTGCGCCGGCAGTTCCTAGGGGCGTTTCCTCTTCAGAATACCTGATATTAAGCCCAAACCCCTTCCCATTTCCAAAATAAGATTTAATCTTGTTTGCCATATAATGAACTCCGAGAATTATCTCATCTATATTCTGCTCTTTCAAAAGAAGCATCTGGCGCAGAAGAAATGGCTTTTCATGCACCAAAGCCATAGGCTTTGGCACATCCTTGACAATGTCCTTTAATCGTGTTCCAAAGCCTCCTGCAAGTATTAACGCTTTCATCTTATATATTTGTGTAATGCGGCTTTCTAAGCTTCTCACAATTATAATGGGCTGATTTTATCAGCTGGTTGTATCCCCTTATTAGCTCCTCAATCCCCCTGTCCAGGCTGTACAGGCATTCAAATCCTGCTTTTCTTAGCCTTTCATTTGATACAACATAATTTCTCTTGTCAGGGTCTTTCCCAATTTCATCCTCAATAATCTTAAATTCAGGTATATGCTCTTTTACTTTGTTGGCTAACTCCAATTTTGAGATGTTTGCGCTGTCCAAGCCGACATTATAGCAGCTGCCTTTCATTAAATCATAATTCTTAATGCAATGCTCAAAGCATCTTGCTATATCCTGTATATTGGCAAAATTCCTTTTGAAATGCTTCTCATAGATTTTAATCTCGCCTTCGCATAAAGCCCTCAGTACAAAATCATTCACCAGCAAGTCAGTCCTCATCCTTGGAG
The DNA here is from genome assembly GCA_035290605.1 of Candidatus Nanoarchaeia archaeon. Classification (GTDB taxonomy): domain Archaea; phylum Nanobdellota; class Nanobdellia; order Pacearchaeales; family GW2011-AR1; genus JACOYM01. The sequence goes on along the minus strand of DATDUA010000110.1, from coordinate 5,567 downwards.
ACATGCCAAAAACAGTTGCAAGCCTTAGTGTTACTGCACCCTTGCCAGACTCAAGAAGATATTTTTCCGCCTCGCATTTTGTTTTTCCATAAAGGGATATTGGCTCCAGAGGAGTCTCCTCTGTGCAGAAAACATCTCCTGTCTTTGTCCCATAGCCGCTGTTTGTTGTCGGAAATATCATTTTCTGGTTTGGGCTTCTTAGCTCATCAAGCATGATAACAGCATCCTGATTTATCTCCTTGGCACTCTCAGGATTTTTATCGCATGCCGGCATTCCCACTATTGCTGCAAGCGGGATAATAACATCAAAATCAGAGATATTTCTTCTTACAAACTCCTTCTCTCTCGCATCCCTTAAAAAAAACTTGAAGTTAGGATTTTTCATATATCCTCTCAAAGAGCCTTGTCTGTACAGCAGATTATCCAAGCACGCCACGTTATACCCTCTTTTCAGCAGGTGCCCTATTAGCACGCTTCCAATATAGCCTGCCCCGCCCGTAATAAGAACCTTTTCTTTTGCCATGTTTACCTGTTATTTTATGCTCTTTTAAACAAATTTATGATTTATAATATATTTATCAGAATATATTCTACAGCGCTTTACAATTTTCAGCAAACCACTCATAAGTCTTTCTCAATCCCTCTTCAATGCCTGTTCTGGCTTTCCAACCCAAAGAATTTATCCATTCGGAATCAAGCAGTTTTTGCATCATTCCATCAGGGTTTTTTCTGTCAAAGATTATGCTTCCTTCAAACCCGACAATCTTCTTTACCAGCCCTGCAATCTCCTTAATGCTCCTATCCTCTCCTGTTCCAACATTTATTGGGTCTGCTGAATAATAATTATTCATCAGGAATAAAGCAGCGTCTGCAAAGTCATCAACATGCATTAACTCTCTTCGCGGATTGCCAGTTCCCCAGAGCATTACCTGCTCTTTATTTTTTGCTTTTGCCTCATGAAATTTTCTTATTAATGCAGGGACAAAATGCGAGTTTATTTCATCATAATCATCATTTGACCCGAATAGGCTTGCAGGAATAACAGAAATAAAATCTCTTCCATGCTGTATGTTGTAAGCACTGCACATCTCAACTCCAGCAAGCTTTGCAGCAGCAAATGCCCTGTTTGTAGGCTCTAGCCTGCCTGTCCAGAGATATTCCTCCCTCATTGGCTGAGGGCATTCTTTGGGGTAGATGCAGTTGCTTCCGATAAACATCAGCTTGTTAACCCCGGACATGCACGCAGAATTGATTACATTATTCTGTATCTGAAGGTTCTCATAAATAAAATCTGCAGGATATGCCTCATTTTCATGTATCCCCCCAACTCTTGCAGCAGCATTGAAAACATATTGCGGCTTTTCTTTCATGAAAAAATTTTCTGTTGCTTTTTGCCTTGTTAAGTCAAGTTCAGAATGGCTTCTTAAAACAAGGTTCAGGTAGCCTTCTGCTTCCAGCTTTCTTTTGATAGCGCTTCCCACCATTCCCTTATGCCCCGAGATATAGATTTTAGAGTCTTTTTCCATTTTCAATTTGGCATTTTAATTGCCCAGCAATTTTCTTTTCAGCTTATGATTAGTCATCTCTAATATATTTTTCCTTGCCTCAATGCCAAATTTTTTTTCTATCATGTTTAGGTAATCTGGATTTTTGTAATACTCATTAAAGGCATAATCCCTGAATTCCAGGACTTCTTTTGCAGAAATTTTGTTTGTTGGAAGCGGCTGGCATTCATATGAGTGCTGGGAATAGCCAATCCATGAGCTGGGAAGCTTCAGCCCTTTTTCAACAGCCTCATTGTATAATCTGGAGCCGGGGTATGCCATCACAGAATAAAAATTAGCAAACTCGCAATTCAGCTCCTGTGCAAGGCTAAGAGTTTGCTGCATTGTGCCCAAATCATCCTCTGGCAGCCCGAACATATAATTCCCTATGACATTTATTCCAGCATTTCTTATCTTTTTGACAACATCGTGGATATTTATCTGGTCAAACCTTCCTTTATGCACAGATTTTCTCACACCATCATTTCCTGACTCTATCCCCAGCGCAAGCCAGTTAAAACCCGCTTTTTTCAGTTTTTCCAGATGCTCCTCCTTAACTGTGTCAATCCTTGCATAAGCCCAGATATTCACCCCATAATCTCTTTCGATCAAGCCCTCGGCTATTGGCATAAAATGTTTCGGGTTTAACACAAAGAGCTCGTCAATAAATTTTATGTTTTTGACATCATGATTTTTTACAAGGCTGTCAATTTGTTTAAGCACCCACTCAGGGCTGAACTCTCTGTAAGAGCGCGCTTTAAACGGCGCCTGTATGCAGCAAAAAGAGCAGTCATACGGGCATCCAAGTGTTGTGTATAAAGCAGCATACCTGTTTCTTGATTTTAAGTCATCAAGGCAGTGCCAGTTATGTGCAAGATACCTGCCCATAGGCAGCAAGTCCCATGCAACATCTTTTAGCTCAGATGCCAAATCCTTGATTAATTCTGCCCTTGGATTGGACAGGATTTCGCCATTTTTTCTGTACCATAGCCCTGGAATTTTTGACAGCTCCTTATTTTCAAGCAATCCAAGAAGCGTATAAAATCCCTCACCTTCGCCAACAAAATCACATTCTTCTTCAAGCATTGTTCTTTTAGGCAGGGCAGACGGATGTGGCCCATTTAGAATTATCCTTAAATTAATCTTTTGTTTTTTAATCTCACTAACCAAATTGCCGACTTCTGTCATCAATTGCGTGGAAGCAGAAGGCTGCTGCCCGCAAGCAACAATGTCCACTAATCTCGGATTAATATTTTTTATTTTTTCTACAGTTTCTTCATGAGAAAGATTGCAGGCATTTGCGTCAAGAATATCAACATTATATCCTTTTTCTCTGATAAATCCTGCTGTGAGCGCAGCCCAGAATGGCGGCTCTATTGCAGAGAAACTCTTGCTTAAATCTTGGTATACTTTTTTTCTTGTGTTTCCTGGATTAACCAGCAATAAGTCAACTTTGCCCGGCATTTTTTATACTCCCCCGTCCCTGTACTTCTCGCTAATTTTTTTTATTGCCTCCTCTTTCTCCACTTCTCTTCTGCAGTGGTCCAGCAGAAATTCTATGCTTTCTTCAAAAGAATATTTTGGCTTCCACCCGGTTTTCCTCATAAACTTTTCTGTAGAAGGGATTTGCAGCGTGACATCTGTCGGCCTGAGCAATTCAGGGTTAAGCCTCGTCGGAATATCGCATTTTGCTTTTCTTTTTAAAACCTCTAAAACATCTCCAACTTTCATTGTAGTGGTTCCAGCAATATTATAAGCTTCTCCCGGCTCTCCTTTTGCAATAGCATAACAATATGCCTCCATAGCATCCCTTACATCTAAAATTGTTCTTGTTGATTCAAGGTTGCCATGCAACATTTCTTTCTGCAGCCCCTTTTCAATCCTTGCCACCTGCATTGCAAATGATGTTGCAAACAAATCAGTTCTTCTTGGGTTAATGTATGTAAACATTCTTGTCCTGATAACATCCAGCCCATACGATTTATTAGACATCTTTCCCCAAATGTCCTGCATTGTTTTTGAGACAGCATAGGGATTAACCGGGTCTATAGGGCATTCTTCTGTAATTGGGATATGTTTTTTGTCCGGCTGCCCATAGACCTCTGGCGTGCTCGCAATCATGATGCGCGGATTTTTTATAATCTCAGTCTCGTTCAAAAACCTTACAGCCTCAAGAAGATTCAGGGTTCCCTTTATGTTATTCTCAGATACTGCTAAAGGATAATCAAATGCTGCCTTAACATTAGCATACGCCGCAAGATGAAATATTGCATCAGGGTTAACTTTCCTTAATGTGCGAAGCACTGAAAATGCGTCTGTAAGGTCGCATTCATGAATCTTCACTTTATTTGCAATTGCTTCAAGATTATCACGAGAGGTTGTGCTATGCCACCTCGTTATTCCACAAACCTCTGCAGAGGGATAATTATTCACAAGATGCTCTGCTAGGTAGCTCCCGCCTGAACCGCTAACACCTGTTATTAAAACTCTTCTAAAATTAAACTCAAGCATTTTACAAGACAGCCAAAAAAGCTTTTAAAGATTGTTGTGGTGTGTTTTATATATAATAATCATGCAATATAAAGAATTTTAGGCTAATTATTTAAAAATGAAATCCAAAAATCCATCTGTTCATGAAGGTATCCTGCGTCATTTCAAAAACAAAAAGCTCCTGTTTGCGCACTGGGATGCAGAAGACCCCCAGGTGGGTTATTCTTATGACAACTGGTATCGCCCAATGAAAAAGATATTTGGCAGGGTTGTGACATTCCCGGCAAAAAAGATTTATTTTAACATTGGCAGGGAAGAAATGAACAGGCAGTTTCTTGAGCTTGTAAAAAAGGAAAAGCCTGATTATGCCTTCTTTTTGCTGATTTATGATGAGTTTGACCCCTCAACATTTCTTAAGCTGAAGGAGATATCCCCCAATACAAAAATATTCAACCTTTTGAGCGATGATTCCTGGAGATATGATGATTATGGAAGATACTGGGCTTTGCTTTCAGACTATATTGTCACAACCGGGCACAGGGCAATAAAACTGCATAAAAAAGAGGGGATTAAAAATATATTTTTTGCGTCTGTTGTAAATCTGGAGCATTTCAAGCCGCTTAACCTGGAAAAAAAATATGATGTTGTTTTTATAGGAACATCAGGCAAGGAAAGAATTGAGAGCATTAAATTTTTGTTAAAGAATGGCATAAAAGTTGATATCTTCGGCAAGAACTGGCACTATGATGAATTTAAGGATATTTATCACGGCCCGCTTGATTCAGATGAATTGATCAAAAAGATAAATGAGAGCAGGATAAACCTTTCTGTGTCTATAGGCGGCGATACAAAGCCCCAGATAAAAGGCAGGCCTTTCGAAGTCAGCGCCTGCAAGTCATTTGTGCTGGAAAGCTATTTTCCAGACTACCTTGATTTTTTTGAAAAAGACAAGGAGATAGTCATGTTCAAAAATAATGAGGAGATGCTTGAAAAGGTGAGGTATTATCTGAAGCATGAGAAAGAGAGGGAGAAGATTGCTCAGGCAGCATATGAAAAGGTTGTCAAGAAATATTCTGTTGATGCAATGCTCAATGAATTCCTTGGAAAAGTCATGCAGGATGAAAAGAAAAAAGCAATTTTGAGGTTTCCTCAAGCAGAGGTAAAGGAAAAAATCGCATATCTCTCAGAAAAGGAATTAAATCAGGGCGTGAATGAGCTGAAGAAAAAACTGGAAAATTTTGATTATGCCTGCTTTAATGCTGATGCAACCGCAAAGGTTCATCCCATGCGAAACTTTATTCAGGCATATTCCTTAAAAAAATCAGGAAAGCAGATTTCCTGCTGTGATTATTATGTCAATTCCAGGCAGATTGGAAATTATATGCTTTTCAAGGCAAACCTTTCATTTGGCAGGCTGCCAAAAAGCGAGTTTGACAAATTGCTTGGCATCTCGCAGCTCATGGTTAAAAAGGATTTTCTCTTCCAGCATATCACTGATTTCAGAAGATTCTTTGAAAACAAGAGGTTTAACCT
>DATDUA010000109.1:0-4081 GCA_035290605.1 Candidatus Nanoarchaeia archaeon | reverse complement strand
ATAAAAGAGCTGCTCACTGACTGTGAGAGCTGTTTCTCTGTTATGTCTGCTGTCTCCTGCGTTGAGAATATTTTTCCTTTAAAGCCTGCCTTTGTAAGCTTTAACAGCTGCCCCATGTGGTCTGCATGCCCATGTGTTAATAGAAGCTGATTTATGCTGCGGGCATCAAAAGGCAGTGGCATGTTTTCTTCATCTTTCTTGTACTCTGTCCCGATGTCCACAAGAATCCTGTTTTTCCCTGACTCGAGCATAAGCTTTGAGCCGGGAACAGCCTCTGCTGCCCCGAATTCTGTTATCTGAATTATGTCTTCTATGTTGTTCATTTTAAGCAAAAAAAGTTTGGCAGCAAGGTTTAAGGCTGCTTTGAAGCCCTGAATTCCTCAACAAGCTTGCTTGCGCCTGCCCTGAACTGGTGCGGCTTGTATTTCTGAGAGGCATCATAAAGCTGCTGCATAAAGTCCAAGGTGTTTATGCCGCCTGAAGCCTTTATGCCCATAAATTCTGGGGTGATTTTTCCCATCAGCTCTATGTCAGATAGTGTTGCCCCGCTGGTGCCATATCCTGTTGATGTCTTAACATAATGGGCGCCGGCATTCTCAGATATCCTGCATGCCTCATTCTTCTCTTCTTCAGTTAAATAACCTGTTTCAATGATGACCTTGACAATAGCAGGCTTTTCTGCAGAGCCTGCTGTTTTTACAACCTCTTTGATATCCTTTTCTACAGCATTGTAGTCCCATCTTTTTAAAGCAGCAAGGTTAATTACCATGTCAATCTCATCTGCTCCCTTGCGAATTGCATACTCTGTCTCTGTACAGTTTATATATGCTGAATACTGCGACAAGTTTGCAATCATCTCTTCTACTGTTTTTGTTTTTTGTGTTGGAAAGCCAACAACAGATGCTATATGAATGCCCTTGCCCTGCAAAATTTGATATGCAACAGGCACTTTAAATTCCCTCACGCACACAGCGCCAAAATGATAATCAAGCGCTTCCTGGCATAATCTCTCTATATCTGCATGTGTTGCATCCATGCGCAGGTTTGTATGGTCAATCATCCTTGAAAGCTGCTCTTTTGTCTGCATCTTATTATTTTCTCTCACTGTTCCTCCTGAAAAATTCTATTCTTTGTTTCATGTATTCTGGGAAAAAATCAAAAAACTCTTTTTCGCTTTCAAAAACCTTTGTTGCAATGCCCATGAAGGGGCTTTTATTCTTTACAGGATAGATGACAAACGCATTTTTTCCTGTCTCAAAGCCGCGGGTTGACTCATCGCTTACCCCCTTTGAGATAGTTGTGCCCGCGGGGTAATATGCAACCAAATCTGTTGCCTCTTTGATATACCAGTTCAAATCCCTGTGCACTGTCTGCCTTGCGATAGCTCTCCTTTCAATATCAGAAAGCCCCTCCCCTGTCTCGATATCAATATGCCTTGGGTCAATAATTGGTGTTGGCAGGTTATTAACTCCCAATCCAACCTTCAATAATTCTTTCTTAAATTTAGTAATCTTTCTGTCCTGCTGCTCATTGGCATGTGTCATAGGCATCTGAAAATATATTAGGAAAGGGTTATTTAAGAGGCTTTCAATAGTTAATCCATCCTGCCTGCTTGGAAGCACGTACATTGGATTTTCATATTTTAATGCCCAGCCCCTTGTAACCTCTGCCTCAGCATTCTGCCACACTAAAAGTGCCCTTAAATCATGGTTCTGCAGCCTGCCCTGCTCTGTCTGCATCTGGCGCTCTTTTATTGCAGATGGCTTGTCAATAACAGTTACGAACATGTCTGGATTTATCTCATCAAGATATTTCCAGTTCCATGCATTGTGTATAACATCATTCCAGAAAAACTGCGCATGCGTGTCTATTACAATCCTATCATATCTGCCCTTGTTATGTTCTATATCATTGATTATGCCCTCAAAAGCCCTGTCCTGAAGGCTGCCAAGAATTTTAGGGTGAAGGTTAAGCAGGTTTTCCTTTGGAATTATTGGCTCTTCCAGATAGCTCTGTGCCATCCTGCATATCATCTCTCCAGTGTCATAAACCTTAACATTTTCTTTGCCCAGATTGCCATGAGCATATCTTGCACAAAAATCCCTGCTCCCGCTGCCTGAAATGCCTGTAACAACAATCTTTTTTGTATTATCCATAATGTCATGCAGCTGATCAAATCAGCATCCTCTTTATAGCCATGATTTTGTGCGTTTTTAAATCTTGCGTTTGATATTAATTATATAGTAGTAATAAAATAGGTGTTAGATAGTAGAAAGAATTAAAAGCATGTTTTCTTTAGTGCTCGTATGGCACTAGAAAACACAACCAATATCGGCTCTGCCGGCTCTGATATTGGAAATGCCCTTTCCTCAAATATCTCGCAGCTTTTTTCAGGCAAGCTGGCTGAAATATGGGAAGTAATGCAAACTGTTCTTAAGGTTGTGATTGCAATAATAATTATATTTATTCTTTACAAGCTGATAGTTGGAATAGTTGGGGCTTATTTAAGGGCAAGGGACAAAAGAATAACGAGAAACCTGCTTACAGATATAAGCGATAATGTCAGGCAGATAAATGAGAAGATGGATGTGCTTATATCAAGGCTTGGCAGGCAGCCGGCGCAACGGGCTGAAAAAGAGGAAGAACCGGAAAAAAGCGTGGCTAAGAAGGAAAAAATAAAGAAGAAGAAATAAAATGGCAAGGATTATAAATGCTGCTTTTGGAATCGGGATAGCTGTCCTGATATTCATAGTTGTCCTACTGGGAATACAGGTAGTTTACAAGGAGCCTGTTATTGAGAATTTTAACTGCACCTATCCTTATGACAAGCCGGTTTATGCCTATGACATCTCGTTTTGCAATGAAAACATAACTGTAAAGGAATGCAATGCCCTGATTAAGGAAAGGCAAAATGATAGCAGTAAGGCGCAAGCAGGATATGACAAATGCTGGAAGGAATTCCAGAATGCAGAAAAGATTTATGGCAGGAATGTTTTCCTGATAGCAAATATTGCAGGGATTATCGCAGTGCTTGCAAGCCTGTTCCTGCTTTCAATGATTAATATCTCTGCAGGAGTTGCTTTTTCAGGAATAGCCCTGATTTTTTACGGGTTTGCAAGGGGATGGCAGGGAACAGGCGATGTCTTGAAGTTTATTACTGCCTTGGCTGTTGCCATCATTTTTATTATTCTTGCAGTTTTTGTAAATCAAAAATACGGAAAAGAAAAAGTAAAATAAAAAAATAAAGAACACCTAACGGTTTTCTTTATGAGTTTTTCCTTGAGTTTCTACTTCTTTATAAGTGTTATTTCTATTATTGAGACATTAACCCTTCTGCCTTCCTTGTTTTCAAACTCCTCGCTGTTTATCTTAATGTCCTTCACTGCTATGTTATGCTCTTTCAAAAAGCGCTTGGCTGCAACCTCTGCTACATCCACTGCCCTGCTGATAAACTTGCCTCTTGCCTTTATTATCACTTCTTTGCTGCCTTTTGTTGTAAACTGCATCACTACGCCCGTCACGTAGTTCATGAAAGGCTTGCTTCCTATAAAGACAACGTTTTCATCTCCTTTCCTCTCTATCTTCTTTCCATCCTCTATCTTTTTTTCAATCTTTGTCTCTTCTGCCATGTTTTTACCTCCAGTCATTTAAGTTTTTTGATGTTCGCTTTAAGCATAGCTTTTCTGCATTAGTGAGGCTGCATGAAGCTGCTTCTGCTTCTGCGCCTGTTTTTCCTGTTTCTTTAATCTTGCAATATATCCTGACAGCATGTTCTTTATCTTCTTGCTAGGCATAGTTGACGAGAGTATTCTTTTGTTGTTGTCAAAGTCCTCTGTAAACCCTGCTTCCACTACAAGTTTCTTTCCTGTTCTTTTGATAAGAGTTGATTTTATCTTTCCCATGTTTATGTCGTGTTGAGAGCATATTTAAAGGTTTTCTTTTGATTATTTATTATTTTTACCCCATAACCATTCAAAATAATCTTTATAGCTATCTGCAGTTTCTTTGCTATTTATTAAGATTGCAATTGGCTCAACTTCTATTGTTTTTGTAATAGGGATTATCGCAATTTTCTCTCCAT
>DATDUA010000108.1:0-3586 GCA_035290605.1 Candidatus Nanoarchaeia archaeon | reverse complement strand
AAGAAAGGCCTGCCGTCGTACCTTAATATTTTATTTTTGTCCTCAACAAAAACACATGTCTTGTCTTTTATCAGGCTTGCAAGCGGGGCAGTTGCATTGTTCTCAACAACAATTACATTTTCTGCCTTTTCCAGCTCTGCTTTTATCTTTTTTGAGAATGGCTCAATGTACAGAATCTGCAGGAACTTTGCATCCCTGCCTTTTATTGCGTCTAAAATTGCGCCTTTTGTGCTTCCCCAGCTTACAATAATATTTTTGCTGTCCTTTTTGCCGTGAATCTTGAACATCTCAAATTTCTCTGCCTCTTCCATGATTTTTTCTGCTTTTTCAAGCCTTCTTTCAACAGCCTTTTTTATATCCTCAGAGGTTTCCACCACCTCTCCTTTTTCATCATGCTCATAGCTGTTGTATCTCTTCAGCATTGTTGTTTTTTCTGACTTTGCCAGCTTTGGCTTTCCCTGTGTTGTGTAAAAGCTTTCTGCAAGATGCTTGTCAGTCATGATTATGCAGGGCATCTTGAATTTTTGAGAAAAATAAAAGCACTGAGAGGTTAGCTCTGCTGATTCAATAGGGTCGCCCGGCGCAACAACAAGCCTTGGAAACTCGCCGTGCCCAGAATGCCTTGCAGCATTCAAATCACCCTGCCCTGTGTATGTTGGAACTCCTGTTGAGGGGCCTGGGCGCTGCGCCAGATAGATGACAAGGGGCGATTCAATTATTCCTGCCTCGCTCAGCGCCTCTGCCATTAAATCAAAGCCGCCGCCAGATGTTCCGCACATGGACTTTGCTCCTGTAATTGCGCTTCCGATAGCTGCTTTTATGACGGCAATCTCATTCTCCAGCTCTAGAACCATAATATTATTTTCAAGCTGTTTTGGCGCAAGCTCAAACATAAGAGGGGTAGCGGGTGTCATAGGGTATGCATAATAAACGTCCAAGCCAGACTTGAGCGCGCCTTCTGCAACGCCCTGAGTTCCTGTAGCAAAGGAATTGCTGCCCTTTTTGTTATGAAGCTTTATCTTGTTTTGCTTTTCATCAGAATAGCCCTTTTTAGCGTCTTTCAGGTTTTCATCAAAATTTCTCAGTTTTTTCAGCTCATCCTCCAGGAACTTAAAATCCATGCCAAGCAGTTTCACCAACCTGCCGGCATAATACATATTCCTGTCACTGCCTTTCAGGATTACAGCATTTTTATTGAGGCTGTTTTTATGAATCTCTTCTGTCTTGTCATCCAGGGCAACAAGAATGTCTATCTTGCTGTCATTGCTGTGAACCGGCTCGTCCAGCACTGTCAGGGCATTGAAATTATGCCCCCCTCTTATAATAGAGCCATAGTCTCTTGACGAGAAAACATAGTGCCCATTCTTTACAATCATATCTCCAAGAATGTTTGCAAGAACATTCGGGCCCTGCCCTGCCTTTCCGCCTATGATTATGTTCAGCCTCATTTTTAACAAGCAATAAAACAAGGAGTTCACTTAAATATAATTTATAAATCTTGTGAAACGCATTTTTCTCAGTAAGATTTAAAAGTCAAAATTTGCTGGTAGAAATGCAAAAATGAAAGTTTTATTTATTAGCCCGCCGGCAAGGGATATGCTTTTTCCCACGCTGGGGATTGCATATATAACTGCGCTGCTTAATCGCGAGGGGCATGAGGCAGTGATAAAGGAAGGGCTTAACAGAAGCTTTGAAGAGCTTGTCATGGCAGTTGGAGAGGTTAAGCCCGAGATTATCGGGATAACAATGAACACGACAACTAGGTTTGAGTGCCTGAAGATGGCAGAGGAAATCAAGAAAAGATATCATCTTCCGATAATTCTCGGAGGGCCCCATCCAACGCTGATGACAGACCAGATTCTGAGAAACTATCCGTTTATAGATTATATTGTAAAGAATGAAGGCGAATATGCATGCTTAAATCTGATAAATGCGCTTGAAAAAGCAAAGAAGAAAGGAATTGATGAAAAAGAGTTAGGTGGGGAATTAAAAAAGGTGAGGGGAATTTCCTACAGGAAAGGAAAGGAGATATTTCATAATGAAAAAGCAGAGCCAATCATGGACTTGGACTCTCTGCCATATCCAGAATACAAATTTTTCAACCTGAAGAATTATTCAAAAAATCCAGAGCATCCAAAAGAGCTGCTTGATTATCCTGTGGGGAGCATAATCACATCAAGGGGATGCCCCTACCAGTGCACATTCTGCTCAAGCTCTGATTTTTGGGGGCACAGGATAAGGTTCAGAAAGGCAGAGTGCGTTGTTGACGAGATGGAGCACCTTTATTCCAAATATAACACAAAATACATTGTGTTTAATGATGATAATTTCACAGCAGACAGGAAAAGGGCGATTGATATCTGCAAGCTGATTATCAAGAAAGGGCTGCACAAGAAGATTAAGTGGCTGTGCAGGGCAGAGGTGAATATTGTAACTCAAGAGCTTTTGATGTGGCTGAAAAAGGCAGGATGCCATTTAATAGAGTATGGGGTGGAAGATGTCAGCCCTGAAGGAGTAAAGTTCTTCAAGAAGGCGCATACACTAAAGCAGCTTTTTGACGCGTTCAAGCTGACGCATGAAGCGGGGCTGGAAATTAGAAGCTATGTAATTGTCGGCGGGGACCATGAAACACAAGAGAACATAGCCTACAAGAGAAAGATAATTGAGCAGCTAAATCCTACAATAACAACAGCTTCGCTGCTTCTGGCATACCCCGGCACAGAGATATATGAGAATGGCAAGAAGAGGGGATGGTGGAATGATTCTATATGGCTGGCGCCATGCATAGGAAAAAAGTTCCATAATAATGTGCCAATATACCCGAGCAAGAACATGAGCCTTGCAGAGCTTTTCTCAGCAGCAGCAGACATAAACTACTGGTGGAACAACAAGAAAGGCAACATAAATTTAAGGAATATGACAAACACCTTCCTTGAACTCCTGAAAAGAAGGGATTTTTCAAAGATTTTCCACATGGGAAAATCTGTTGTGATGAGAAAAATGAGGGGGGAGTGAGAGATTTTCTTCTTTCTATAGTTTAGGAAAGCCCCCTTATTATATGGGAAAGTTTTTAAGGGCAGAGGCAAGAAAAGAGGCTGATAATGTCAGAAAAGTTGGGGGCGCAAGCATACCTCTAAACATAGGCTCCAACAGCATTACATTCACAACACTATCCCCTGTAACTAATGTAGTTTATGCTAATTCCAGGCTGGAATTTAAGACTAAATTAACTTATTCTGACGGCTCCCTGGTTAAGGGAGCGAGCTTAAATGCTTTTCTGTCCAATGGTGAGATAGTGCAGTTATTGGAGAAATCTGACGGCGTTTACAAGGGAAATTATTTTATAACTTCTGAAGATTTAGGAACATTAAATGTTGAAATAAAGGCAGAAGATATCAATGAGAATGTTGGAAGCATAAAGGAGACATTGTTTGTAAGAAAAAGAAGCTTTATTTCTAAATCTGGGTCAATACCCCGCAGCTTGCTGCGTCAGATTTTGAAAGACTGAAATTGCTGGTTGCGAAGCAAAAAAATTCACAAATACCCCAGAGCTTGCTCTGAAGTGAGCATCAGCGAACGATGGGAT
>DATDUA010000107.1:0-2369 GCA_035290605.1 Candidatus Nanoarchaeia archaeon | reverse complement strand
CCGTATCATTACACCTACTGCTTGATGCAGCAGTAGCTTTTCCTGTAATCTTATTCCAGAATTCTCCGAATGAGATGGCAGAAACAACAGAGACAGAGAGGACTAATGCCAGAATTATAAAGCTTGAAACAAGCAATTTTTTGTTCATGTTCTGCCTCTTTTTTATTAAATGCTTACAGAAACACAAGTTTATAAACTTTGTATAGCTTAGGATATATATTTTATAAGATATATCTTAGAATATAAGAATGACAACAACAAAATATAAAAGCTTAATTATGCACCTATAGGAAAAGAAATTAATAATCGGACTTTCTTTTCCTATCTATCAAGGGAAAAACTTCCGAAAATTAATTTCCCTCGATATAAATAAAAGAGGAAAAATAAAGATAGTTTAAATTTTAAATTAAATTAAAATGCTATACTCGCAACTTGCAGAGTTTTATGAAAAACTGGAGAAGACAAGCAAGAGGCTTGAGAAGACAGAGATACTTGCAGAGCTGCTGCAGAAACTGAAGCATGAGAAGGACAAATCAATTGCTTACCTTATCAGGGGAAGGATTTTTCCTGATTATGACGCAAGGGAAATGGGCATTTCTTCGCAGCTGGTAATTAAATCTGTTTCAAAGGCTATGGGCATTTCTGCTGGCGAGGTAGTCAAAAAATGGAAATCTATCGGCGATTTAGGAAGGGTTGCCGAGGAAATAACCGCAAAAAAGAAACAGGCAACCCTGTCAAAGGGAATAAAGCTTACAACAGAGAAGGTTTTGGATAATTTAAAAAAACTGCCTGATATGCAGGGCAAGGGAACAATTGACAAGAAAATCTCACTGATTGCAGAGCTTTTGGCAGCAGCTTCTCCGCTAGAGACGAGATATATTATAAGAACGCTTCTTAGTGATTTAAGAATAGGGGTTGGAGAGGGTGTTTTGAGGGATGCAATTGTATGGGCTTGTTTTGACAAAGAGGACAAAGAGGCATACGGAATTGTTCAGGAGGCATATGACAAGGCAACAGATTTTGCGCTTGTTTTTGAGCAGGCATGCAACGGCAAGGATGCGCTGCAGGAAACAGAGCTGGCTCCCGGCAGGCCTGTGAAGGTTATGCTTTTTTTGAAGGTCAAGAATGTAAAAGAGGCATTTGAGAACATGGGAAAACCACTTGCTGCTGAATTCAAATATGACGGATTCAGAATGCTGATAAACAAGGACGAGAAAGGGCAGGTTAGGATATTCACAAGAAGGCTGGACGATGTCACAAACCAGTTTCCAGAGGTTAAGGAATATGTTGAGAGATATGTGCAGGCAAAAACATTTATCATAGATGGGGAGGCTGTTGGGTTTGATGCCAAAACAAAGAGATACAAGCCATTTCAGGACATATCGCAGAGAATAAAAAGAAAGTACGGCATTGAGAAGATGGCCAAGGAGCTGCCTATTGAAATAAATATATTTGATATTATTTATTACAATGGAAAAAGCCTGCTGAAAGAGCCATTTAGGAAGAGAAGAGAGATTCTTGAGAGGATTGTGAAAGGAAAGAGATGGCAGCTTGTTCTTGCAAAGCAAATAGTAAGCGACAGCGAGGAAGAGATTGAGGAGTTCAATAAAAAAGCGCTTGCCCAGGGAGAAGAGGGAATTATGCTTAAAAAATTAGATGCGCCATACAAGCCGGGCGCAAGGGTTGGCTACGGCGTGAAGCTAAAGCCAGAGGAAAATGAGTTTGACCTTGTGATTGTCAAGGCTGAATATGGCACGGGTAAGAGAGCGGGCTGGCTGACATCATACACTGTTGCATGCCAGAAGGATGGGCATTTGCTTGAGATAGGCAAGGTATCAACAGGCTTGAAAGAAAAGGAGGAGGAAGGATTAAGCTTTATGGAGATAACAAAAAGGCTCAAGCCTTTGATTACAGAAGAGAAAGGAAGAGAGGTTTCTGTAAAGCCGGAGATAGTTGTTACAGTCACGTACCAGAACATACAAAGATCTCCAACATACAGTTCGGGCTATGCCTTAAGATTCCCGCGCTTCACAAGGGCAAGGCCTGACAGAAGCGCCAAGGATATTGCAACATTGGAAGAGATTGAGAAAGAGCAAAAAAAACAGGCAAAAGTTTACTTTTAAAGCAATTTTTTCCCGTCGGGAAAAACCGAAAGCTTTAAAAAGGGAGAGCATTTATAAATGTCAAGAACCCTGTGCTAAAATATCATGCTCGGGTTCTTGAGCACTATCAAAAATGCCTTTGCTTTCTGTGAATTAAAACATGCAAGATACTCAAAGAGCATTTTTGAAGTCTTACCTATTTAATAAAATTACTACTTGATTAAAATGACTAAAACTTCTTTAAAAGTGCAGAATATTGTTGCCACA
>DATDUA010000106.1:0-4602 GCA_035290605.1 Candidatus Nanoarchaeia archaeon | reverse complement strand
CTTGAGCATGTCAAGATTTTGCGAAATCTTGAGCACTATCAGAAATCATAGATTTCTGAAGCATTCAAAAATGCCAATTGCAAAAAACATTTTTGATGTGTTACGTCCGCATCATAAATGATGCAGTTTAATTTCTGACATTATTAAGTAATAACAATAGAAAGGTTTATAAACATCCCTTTTTTCTTACAGCATGGAGCAAAAAAAATTAACAATAATTGTCGGAGGAGACATTTATGATTTTGCAATGCATATCAAAAACCCAGAACTTATTAAAAGATACTCTGATAAGCCGGGTGAAGTGACAAACTATTTAAGAGCCAACATAGCCGAGGCAATTGCAGATTTATATGCACCTGCTGAATTAAAAGAGCAGATGGGTGATATGAACCTGGAAAATATAAATAAAAAGAGAAAGCTCATTGAAGAAAAGAGCAACAACTCAAAAACAACAAGATTTTAATAAGTTTTTATCCCCTCTTTTCTTTCCATCCTGTCAAGCTTTTTTTCAATCAGCTCAAGCCTTTGGGTTATTCCATAGATGTCGCTTGATGCCTTTTCTACCTTGTCCTGCATCTCTGAAAACCTTCTTTTAAGCCTTTCTTTTCTGCTTTCTAAAGTGCTGTCTAATTCACCAGAGTTATTGATGCTATTGCTGTATGAGTCTGTTTCTGTTTCAGGAGCTGCAGAGCTTGCAATTGCTCCAAAAAAACCAAATGGAGCCTGTTCCTGCACAGCAGAACTGCGCGGCTTGCCTATCTCAACATAATCAGGAACTGTTTTTGGAACCTTTAAAAGCCCCCTTTTTTTCAGCTCTGTTAAATCTATGAAATCGCCCCTTTTCCTGAACCTTGAGAATATGCCCATTCTACCATTAGAATTTGCATTTATTTAAAACTATCGAATTACACAGCCCAGGCGCACTTTTCTTTAATGGCTGTTAGATAAATTGCCTTTGGCATGTGCTGCTTGCAGAGTTCATTGAACTCTGCTTTTATGTCCTGGGGATTCCTGCTGGCAAATTGAGTGCTATTGAGCGAATTGCTGATTTCTGAAAAACAATTAGGGTTTTTCAGGGCTTCTCTGCCCAGCATGATTCCCTTTATGTTCTTTCTGTTTTCTTCCGCAATGCTTTCAATTAATTTCCTGATATCTTCAAGGTTTTTTATTCCGCCGTTTATTACAATCGGCAGATTATAAGAAGCCAATTCATTAAGAGGTGAATAATCATACTCGCTTGACGAAGATTCCTTGCCATGCTTGAGATGAATTGTCACATTTGTTAAACTCGGGTTATCCTTTGCTATTTTCTCCAGTTCTCCAAACAGGGCAAATATCTTTCTCTGCTTTACTTCTATTTTATTCAAGCCAAGCCTTAGCTTTATCCCCACCTTATACTTGTTTTGCTTCAACAATTCTCTTGTAAGATTGCTTACTTTGGTTAAACGCTTGATTAATGCAGGTCCCTGCCCGATTTTTATCAAATTAGGCGAGGGGCAGGAGCAATTTAACTGAATTCCATAAATATGATCTTTTTCAGGATGTTTTTTAATTTCTTCTTCTAGTTTTTCAAGAAACTTTGAGCATTCGGCTTCTTTTGATGTTGCAACTTGAATCCATTGCCTCTGCCCTTCAATAGGATAGGTGTCAATTTCCTCCCAAGCATTATCTCTTTTCACAAGATTTGTCAGGCTTAGCATTTCAGTGTAAGAATCCGAAGCTCCCTTGCACAGCTTTCTAAATGCCCAGCAGGTTATATTTTCCATCGAAGCCAAATGTATTTCCATGATTACCTGAGAAGACTGGCTTTATTTAAATTTTCTTCATCTTCACTTTGCGCCATTTACATTGTATTTCTGGCGAGGCATCAGCTTATTTTTCTGACTAAGCTTTAGAAACTTTTACTGCTTTAGGGCCTTTATCGCCTTGTTCTACTTCAAAAGTAACTGAATCTCCTTCTTTAACAGAAACTTCTGCATTTAATGCAGTGCTATGGACAAAATATTCTTTTCCGTCTTCTGCGGTGATAAATCCAAATCCTTTTATTGCGTTAAAAAACTTTATTTTACCGTTCATATTGTAACCTCCTTTTTAGCATGTGAATTATTTTTAGAATATTCTTCAGTGTCTTCGTCGTCTTCTGTAACAATTTCCAAACTCTGCAAAACTTGAAGTATTTTATCTAACTTCGCATTTATTTGAGCGAATTGATTCGAAGATGCTCCTGAACTTGATGAAGAGGGCCCATCATCTCTTGAACTTCTGTTTGAATTTCTGCCTGAACCGCCATCACTTTTTCTGAAACAATCACTGCAAAAGACTGGCCTGCTTCCTGTTGGTCTGAATGGAATCTCACATTGCTTTCCACATTCACTGCAGGTTGCATCATGCATCTGAAGAGGTCTTCTTTCTGATCTTCCAAATCTGCTGTCTCTTTCAGAATCTCGGTCTCTGCCTCTGCTGAATCCACCGGATGATCTTCCGCCAAATTCCCTGCGGCTGTCACCAGATCTGCTTCCAAAGCGGCCTCTGTTGTTTCCTGGTGTAAAAGTTTCCATATTAATATACTTCAATGACCCTATTTAAAACTACTTAAAATGTCAGAATTCCACTCGTTTGTAACTGGTGGTTAACCGCTCGTGGAACTTCAGAAACTTTATGTTTCTGGCATAGGATAGGTTTAAAAATATTGAAGTTGTTAAACTGGTGTAATATAGATATAATTCGGTTAAAAAAGATGGCTGATGAAATTGCGCAGATAATCGCGGTTGCAAATCCTGGCATGTACCTTGAAGGCTCTCCGAGAGAGGTTGAAGGGTTTAAAAGAAAGGCACTGCAAAAAAAGCATGACAAGAGCATTATTGATTCTGCCAAGCCAAAGGGCGCGGCAGAAGAGCACCAGCTTGTTTATGACTCAAGCTCTGAAACACTAGAGCCTGTTTATTTCTGGATTCTTGACATGGCAAACTCTTTTTTTGGCGGCAAGGTTGAAAAGCTTGTTGATAATTTTTCCTCCTCGCCAGGATCAGGGCATTTTGCCGAGCTTGGGCAGAGGGCAACAGTCATGCAGCAGCAGGCATCAAAAATTATGGGCGACATTAACATTGTCATAAAAAGCATAATGAACATCATATATGACTTAAAAGAATTTCAAATAAGGCTGAAGCATTACGGGGCATCAAGGCTAAAAAATCCTGATGAATCAAAAGCAGGGCTGCTTTCCCTGAAGCAGATATGGATGGATAATGTTGACATCAAAAGAGGAAGGGGAAGCATAAACATGCTTGCGCAGGACCTTAATTTTGTCACTATCAGGGACGCGTTCATGATTGCTGACTCGCTTAATGACATAAAGAATCTTGACTTAAATGAGAGGGTTAAAAGAATTCTTGATGTAAAGCTGTCAGAGTTTATTGAGTGGAAGGAGAGAAGCGAGAAAGAGCTGAAAAAAAGGTATGAAATAGAGAAATCTTACCTGAAAAGCCAGGTTAATTCCCTGAAGCTGTATTCAAGCTGGGCAAAACCATACCTAAAGGCAGCAACTGAGCTGACAATGAAGGAGCGAGACAGGGAGCCGTCCCTCGTCAAGGTGTTTAATACAATCCTGCTTGAGCTGACACTGATGGGAAGGTCAAAATTCAAATTTGAAGACGCTGTTGTTGACAGGGATTTGCCAGAGGCGTTTGCGAAATACAAGCTGAAAAGGGACTATTACTCCTGCGTCCTGATTGATTTTAAATTCAGGGGCATACCGCAGAGGGTTGGGCAGCAGGCGCATTATGCTTTTGGCGGCAGGGTTGAGGTGAAATTCAGGGCATATGCGCTGAATCAGGATGAGCTGGACCTGATTAATGTGCTTCTTGATGACTCCAGCATCTCAGAGACATTAAGGTGGGTGAGCGGCATGACAGATGAAAGCTTAAATGAGATGAAAGAAGACATTGACGAATTTCTGAAGGAAGAGAGTGATACTGAAAAAGAGGCAAGGGAGAGAGCAAAGGAAGAAGACATAAACCCTTTTTCTGCATTAATAGGCATTGGTAGGAAAAAGCCAGACAAAGATGAAGAGGACAAGGATAAAGAAAAAGACAAGAAAGCTGGCAGAATAAAAATGCTGAAGGAAAAGGGAATCAGGCCTGATGACTGGGTTGAAAAGATGGTAAGAAAGCTGGCAGAGGAAAAGGCAAGAAACATCTGCTTTAAGATTTTTGATGTCTACAAGAAAGCGCACGGCATGGCTTCGCATCCCGACCCATTTGAATACTGGAATAAGTGAAAAGCTTAAAATGAAAGTCAACAAGGGCAGAAAAAAGATTTTGATTGCTGTTTCTGTTATGTCAAGAATTCTGAATAAATCCGCACACTGAATTGTGAGGATGAATTCTTGAGCATCCGAAAAGGATTTTTTTGGTTAGGACTTCAAAATGTCAAGAACCCTGCGCTAAAATTCATGTTTGGGTTCTTGAGCATGTCAAGATTTTGCGAAATCTTGAGCACTATCAGAAATCATAGATTTCTGAAGCATTCAAAAATGCCAATTGCAAAAAACATTTTTGATGTGTTACGTCCGCATCATAAATGATGCAGTTTAATTTCTGACAT
>DATDUA010000105.1:0-3977 GCA_035290605.1 Candidatus Nanoarchaeia archaeon | reverse complement strand
GTTTCTGTCAAAACTACAAATTCCTTCAGGTGTGACTTTTTAGCAAAATCTATCATTTGCGAGGTAGAGCATATGATATGTGATTCATCTATAACCTCTCTTGGGCATTCTGGATGCGCCATAACAATTGCGTGAGGATGGAGTTTTTTTGCCTTTTTAGCCTGCTCTGAAAGAAATCTTGCATGGACATAACAGAAACCTTTCCATGGCACGATGTTTTTGCTTGTAAATCTTGCAACATAGTCCGCAAGGTTTTTGTCAGGCACAAATAAGATATTTTTTTCTTTCAATGAATTGACTACTTTGACTGCATTTGATGATGTGCAGCATATGTCACAAACTGCCTTTACCTCTGCTGTCGTGTTAATATAGCAAACAGCAGCCACATTATTCTTTCCATATCTTTTTTCAAGCTTCTTTTTTTCCTCCACTAATGCCCCCGCAGTTACCATTGCTGCCATGGGGCAGTTTGCCTCAAATGTCGGCAGCAGCACTTTTTTTGTCGGGTTTAATATCTTTGCTGACTCTGCCATAAAGTCAACTCCGCAGAAAACAATAATCTTTGCTTTTGTTTCAGCTGCTTTCCTGCTTAATTCAAGGGAATCTCCTACAAAATCTGCAACCTTGTAGATTTCCGGGCGCTGGTAGTTATGAACAAGAAGGACAGCATTCTTTTTCTTTTTCAGCCTGTTTATTTCCTTTATCAGCTTTTGTTCGTTCATTTTTGTTTAATCTTGATTTCTCAGTATTTATATTTTATCTTATTGTATAAAATACACTATTTAAATGTTTCGGTTATGCCTGCGTTATCGCGTTGTCTGGACTTTTAGAAAGATTTAAAGGTTAATATTATTTTTATTGTCTATGCAAAAAGAGGTATTTTATGTAAAGTCTTTAGAGGAAGATTTTATTTCCAAAACCCTAAAGGGAAAGAAAAAGGTAGATTTTCAGTCTATTGAAAATATAATAAAAACAAAAAAGATTAAACCAAATACAAAAAGTTTTGGTAG
This sequence comes from Candidatus Nanoarchaeia archaeon, assembly GCA_035290605.1. GTDB lineage: Archaea > Nanobdellota > Nanobdellia > Pacearchaeales > GW2011-AR1 > JACOYM01. Next base: position 2,967 of record DATDUA010000105.1, on the reverse strand, counting down.
AAAAAGAAGACTTGCCTGCACAGCGTTAAGTAAAAATTATACCAAAACTTACAGACCTCAAGGAATAATCTTTAAGACAACAGACAAACCAGATTATGTTGCTCCGTTTGATTTAGTTTTATTAACAAAAACAAATAAGATAATCGTCCATTATTATAGAATAAAGAGTAATCTGCATTTTTACTATAATCAAGAGCTGATTTCAGGGTTTAAAAAATTCATATTTAAGACAGCAAAAGATATGCTTAAAAAATTCCCTTCTCCAGAAAAAGCTTGGATTGAAGTAAATGAATTTAGAGTAAAAAATGGATATAAATTACTAACAAAACAGAAATATAGACTCGTTGAGTACAATGAAATAATTTTCCACAAACCAATAAAGATAATCCCCATTGCATTATATGGTTACAGAAAAGAAGCAAGAGAAAAAGCAAAGAAATTAGGATTGCCACATTATATCGCAGCTAAGAATTTTTGTGAGAAAAATGCAATTTAGTGATTATTTCTTTTTGATTCTACCTAAAACCCTCAGAAATCTTTTATCTGGATTTCTGATGGCTATCAAAAATTAAAAATTTTTGAAGTCCCCTAATTTTTTCTGCCTCTTGCCTTCGGCAATCTCTTTTATATTAATGCTAAAAACCTCAAAGATGTTCTCAACTGCAGGAATAATCTGGTGCTCAAGATAGTATTTTATGTTATATTCCCCTTTTTCATCAGGCAGCTTGACCTTTTCGCGCACAAGCGCTTTTTTTTCACGGGTTTCTGCAATAAAATACTCAACAACCATGCCCATGTCAACAGGTAGTCCTTTTTCTTTCATCTTCTGGGCTGCAATCACATGCGGCGTAATTGCCTTGTATTCGGAAAGCGGCTTTTTCAGCTGCGTTCTTATCATTATGTCGCTCTTACCTATTTTTCTTTCCTTGATTTCCTTTATTGCATTTTTAATAATCTCAAGTGCAGACTTTTCATTTCCATCCTTCAAAATCTTCTGCAGGATTTTGTTCTGCAGCTCGCGGGCAAGTGTGCACCAGTCTCTCCTTACAGTTTCAAATCCCCTGATTTTTACCTTGCCTTCGTGATTGATTAAGGCATATTTCTTTTTTGCGCCAAACTCGCCTGTTCTCTTTGCCACCCATAATCCCCTTTTGTAAAAATCCTCAAGCTCAAGCTCCATTATGCCGGGCAATTCAGAGTTTAATTTTTCAAGAAACTTTAAGGTTTCCTGCTTTGTATGCTTGTTTAATTTAAGGGCTATAGAATCTGTGTCACTGTAAATAACCTCATAGCACTCTTTGTTTATTGTTTCTATTATTCTTTTTATAAAATCCCTGCTTATCGCTGTTGTCGCAGCGCTTGCTTCAGGGCAATAATATCTTGCGCCAAAAAATCCCTGATAGCCGTAGGATGCATTTGCCAAAAGCTTGTAGGCATTGCTTCTCGCAAAGGTTAGTGCATTCTTGTCCTTTTTGTATTCCTGCTTGTATTTTTTTCTTAGTTCTATTATCTCTTTCAGCATCAAAGGAAAGAATGCTGGTTTTTTTGAAAAATAAAATTTTTTATTGTCAAGGCTGATTTCTAATGCATCTTTTTCCTTGCTCTTTAAAAAATTGGACATTGACAGGTTATACGTGACGATGATTGACGGCCAGTAACTTGTAAAGTCAAACACAGCAAGGTTTTCATACAAGGCTGCCCGCGGCTGGAAGACAAACGCGCCCTCATATTTTTCCCTGCTTCTTCTTTCCTCTATCTCATTATGCAGGGGCCTCTTCTCTGCTATTTCATTAAATTTATTAAGATTATGCAGGATATAATTCTCAACCATTTGCGACATGCTGTCCCTTGCTATCTCAAACAATGGCTCTTGTATTATCCTGCTGAACTCTGAGATATCCGGCCAGATTTTTTCTGCAAGCTTGTATGTCAGCACAGAATCCTGAAGATTGTATTCAAAATATGCCTGCCATTCATCCTGCTTCATTTGTTTTGAATTTTTATGCTCAAATTCTTTCTTGCCCTCTCCAAGCAGCTCAGATGCAACCTCATTTAGCCCTAATGTTTCAGACTGAAGGTATTGCGAGTAAGCTGTCCCTATAAAGCGAAATAAATCAACATGCACAATTCCAGATATGATGGCAGATGGAATTCTTCCTCTTGCAAATGATGGTTGTGAGTTGTCTATGCCAAGCGCAAGCTTAACCCTGTTCTTCTCTGCCCTCGCTTTCAAATACGGAAGGTCAAAGCCGTCTGAAAAATAGCCGACAAGCACATCAGGATTTTCTGCCTTGGCATACTTTACAAATGCCTCAAGCATGTCTGCCTCATCCTCGAAGCATTCCACATAGCCAAGATTGTGCTGGCATTTCTTCCATGTCAGAACCTTTCTCAGGTTTTTTCCAACAAGAGAAATCATTAAAATCTCGCCCTGCCCTATCTCAAGCTCATCTGCCTCTATGTCAAAGGCAAGAATTTTTGGCTCAAATTTTATATTTTTGTTTTTTGCGCTTTCAGCTTCATCTATTTTTTCTATGCTCTCCGCCCTTATGCACAAATCAACATCCATTACAGAGTCTATTCCCCCAAACTCGCTTGAATTGTTTAAAATTTCACCAGAAACCTTATGCCATTGCAGGGGCTTTACCTGCTTTTCTGTTATGTACTTTGTTATGATATTCAAGTCATACTCTCTTCGCGCCTCTATCTCTGGAAAATCAAGCCTATCTGCTACTGGATGCGCATCCTTGTAGTTTGTTATAGAGATTTTTACTGCTTTAACGGGCTTGCCAAGAAAATTCTTCTCGCAAAGCTCGGTTTTTTCAACTTTTGTTGTCCGCAGATTGCCCTCAATCTTAATCTTTTCAATCTTTTTTCTTAGCTCATTTATCTTTTTCTCACTCGTGCCCTCTTTTAAAATAGCCCATAAATAAGGCTTAAAGCTGTCTATAACGCAAACCCTTTTCC
>DATDUA010000104.1:0-6474 GCA_035290605.1 Candidatus Nanoarchaeia archaeon | reverse complement strand
GACTACACAAAAAAAGTCAGCCTGCTTGCTGCCGGAAGAGTGCAATCTTTTGACAAAGGCAATGCAGCATTATTCAAGCTGGAGGGCAAGACAAAAATAAACCCAAAAGGAGAGGAGCAGGTAATCAGCTACAACGTTCAGGCAGGCAGGGTCGACCCGCAAAGCGAAGCCCACCAATCAAATATAATTGCAACAGTGTGCTATCCTTATGAAAGTGTACTGGAAAGCTCTGTCTGCATTGATACTGATGTGGGCAATCTGCGCCCGAGCAAGAAAGTGTGCAAGTCGCAAGACTTGATTTTCAGCAATGGGCAGGGAGCGCCTGTTGCCGTTACCAAGATAGAGACAAATATGCTGCCGACTTTGGCTGAGGGGCAGAATGAACTGTCGGGAAAAATAAGCCCGCAGTTCCTGGTATTTGTTGAAAACAGGGGGCAGGGCACTGTAATAAGAAAAGAGTCTGTCACAGAATTCTGCACAAAAAGCGAAACAAGCCATGCAAATTTAAACATAGTGTATGCTGATGTTTACCTGGCAGGGCAAAAACTCGGATGCCAGCTTGAGGCAAAGCAAGGAGTCAACGAGCCAGCGCATATCAAACTTCTTGACAAAAAAGATATAATAAGGTGCGTTTTTAAGGAGGGCATTGAGGTTTCAAGGGACACTTATTTATCGCCACTGAAAGTTGTGCTGAAATATGGCTACACGCAGTCAATATCCGCCAATTATTTCATACAAAAAACAGCGAGATGACAATCTTTATATACAAAAAGCCAAATAGGAAAATACAAAAATGAAGAATATACATGTTTTTGCGCTGATAATTTTATTGCTTGCTGCGATTTCGGCATGCAGCGGCAAAAAAGACGCAACAAAATCAATAGAGGGAATAAGGACAGGGACTGAAGGATTGTCTGTGAGCTTTCTTCCGAATAACCCGCCGGCAAAAGTCATTGTTGAAGAGGGAATAGGCTATGATAAAAATAATTTTGATGTTGTTTTAGACTTAAGAAACAAGGGTGCTCATCCAGAGCTTGGCGGAGTTGAATCAGGCATGAATGGAAGAGTATACTTAAGCGGCTTTGACCCAGGTATAGTTGTTTTTGACTCAGATCCTGTTATTAGTTTGCATGACAAGGCATTAGAGGGAAAGAGCACCATAAACCCAAATGGCGGCTCAGACTTGGTTACATTCAAACCAAAGGTAATAGCCGAAAAGCTGAATGTGGAAAAATACGAGCCAATACTATTGGCAACAGCATGTTACACTTACCAAACCGTAGCAGGACCTTCTGTCTGCATTGACCCAAACCCATATTCCACAGTAAAAGAGAAGAAGGTTTGCGAAGTCCAAGACATTACTTTGTCAAGCCAAGGCGCTCCAATAGCTATAGTAAAGATCAGCGAAGAGGCATTTGCGGCAAGAACTCAGTTTAGAATAACCGTAAAGAATGTTGGCAATGGCGATGTCATGGTTCCAGAAGTTGTGAGGCTCGATAAATGCAATCCATTAGTCGGTGCAAAGGTTTCAAGGGAGGATATTGACAAGGTGCACTTGTCTGAAGCCAGGATTGGCAATAAACGGCTGAAATGCGGCCCATTTGCAGAGCCAACTGGAGATACGGGCTTTATAAGGCTTATAAATGGCGAAGGCTCTGTAATTTGTGAACTTTCAAGCTCTGACTACGCCAAAACCAACACGCCTTATACAACCCCTTTTGAAATCATTTTAAGATATTCATACAGAACTACTGCAGAAAGAAAGCTGCAGATAATAAAAGAAAAGAGCCGTGTCGGGGAAACTGCCGGAATCAGCGATATCAACCAGCCAAGATCTTCAAACACACCATCCAGCGGAAGTCAATCTTCACCAAGCACATCATACGAAGGCATACCTACTACAACTGGGGAGACAGACATCTGCTTGTTTATAAAACCGGACGGAACTTGTCAAAATACAGATTAATCCTAATCAAACCAAAAACTTTATATACCAACATTAAAATAAATAGTTCATCAAAATAAAAGAGGCAAAATGAACAAGAGGTATTACATCATTGCATTGCTTGTATGCTTGATTCTTCTGGTTTCAGCCTGCAAAAGAAGCGGAGCAGCTACTGGTGGAGCCCCAAGAACGCCTTTCATAGGAGGAACAGCAGGCATTACAATGAATTTTGAGAAAGACAGCCCTCCTCCTGAAGTTACTGATGATGACTCATTCAGCTTTAATGTAATCTTAAGGCTGAAGAATGATGGTGAGTTCAAAGTTGACAGAAACGACATGAAGCTTAATCTTGTTGGATTTGACCCAAATGACTTTGGCAAGGTTTTTGATGATATGAAAGACGGCCAGCCAGACGACACTCTGGAATCGCGGAAGAAGGACGCTGAAGGCAACATTGTGGAAGGCACAACAACATTCGTAACATTCCCAAAAGGAGGGGACAGCTTCAGGCCTAGAAAATTCAGCGGCAATACCGAGTTTACTTTCAGGGCAGATGCATGCTATCACTATAAAACAGAAGCAAATGCAAAGCTTTGCATTCTTAAGGACATGATTAACGTAAGGGACGATGCAATCTGCAAGCCCACTGCAAGCAGAGCCATTTACAGCTCTTCAGCCCCTGTCCAGGTTTCTAATTTCAGGCAGAGCGTTGTCGGGAAAGATAAAATAACATTCAGCTTTGACGTTGTTTTAAGCGGAAATTCCGATATATTCTGGAACAGGGACGAGAACAAGCCAACAACATTTGACAATGGATGCCCTCGCGATCCAAGAACAAGAAGAGAGCGCGAAAACAGTGTTGGCATAGAGATAACAGAAATTCCAGCAGACCCTGTATTTTCAGACTTGAGCTGCGGGGGATTGGATGGCAGGAGCAAAGGCGTTGTCAAGCTCGTCAGCAACCGAAGAACAATAACATGCACAGTCAGCTTAGTCCAAGACAGGCTTGATTTGGAAAAGACTATGGGAATTAATGTATTCTACAATGTCCTGGACAAAAAAGAAACAAAGGTTTTGGTTAAGCACCTTGCTGAAGGCTGATTCCTGCCAAAGCAAACTGGCTCAGCAAAGCTTCCAACTGCACAAACTCGTCAGAGCCTTCTGTCATTCTGAATTCTATTTCGCCGCATTTCTCTATGAGCAGCATTTTTGACTTGTTGTCAACATTCAACTCCAAAATCTCCTTTTGTATCTGCTTTATTATGTCTATGCCGGCTAGCCCGTAGTTCAGCATCAGGCTCAGGAGCATGTTTCTCGATTCAATGAATTTGTTGCTTAATGCCAGCTCAAGAACCTCTCTTATCTCTTTCGGCTTTGCAACAGATGCCATTGAGTGGACAAAATCCTCTGTAATATGGCTCGATATGGCAGCGCAGCTCTGCAGAATATTTTCAAGCCTTCTGCAGTCACCTTCAGAAATTTCATATAAAGCCTCTTTTGATTTTTCATCAATTTTTAATTTTTCGTCTTTTGCAATTTTATCAATGATTTCAATTATATCTTTTTTGTCCAATTGCCTGAACCTAAAGACTACGCACCTGCTCTGTATCGGCTCGATTATTTTTGAGGAGTAGTTTGCTGAAAGTACGAATCTGCAGTTTTGAGTGTAGTTCTCCATAGTCCTTCTCAATGCCTGCTGCGCTTCCCTTGTTAAGGCATCGCATTCATCTAAATAAATTATTTTGAAGGGAACATTTCCAATTGCCCTTGTCCTTGCGAAGTCCTTTACCTTGTTTCTTATGATGTCAATGCCCCTTTCATCTGACGCGTTTAATTCAAGAAAATTCTGCCTCCATACATCTTTGAAAAGCTTTTTAGCTATGACTAAAGCCAAACTTGTCTTGCCAACTCCTGCAGGGCCTGCAAACAATAAATGCGGCAGGTTCTGCTGCTCGACAAATGCCTTTACTCTTTTGACTATTTCCTTCTGCCCTTTTATTTCAGAGAAATCACTTGGGCGATACTTCTCAGTCCACAGAGCATTGTCTTGCATTAAAACCCCAATCCAAAGAAAACAAAGCCGCTTTAAAAATGTTTAGATAATATCTTCCTCAGCGACAACCATGAAGTCGCCGACTGCAATTACTGCGCTGAATGGTATCAGAATATGCCCTTCCTTGTCCTTTTCCAGCTCAAGCTTTTCTGTGTAGGAAGTTGGGTTGTGAAGCACCATATGGATTAATTCGCCGCTTCTTGTCTCGAAAATTATGTCGCCTACCTCTCCAAACCTCTTTCCGGTCTTGCTTACAACTGTCTTGCCTATCAGCTGCTTTGAGAATTTCTTATCGTCTTCTGGCATTTTCTTCCCTCTGTAGTTATTACTCAAGGATTGTAAGAGAAGTTATATTTAAATGTTTTTATTTTAGCTAACCGGAAACCCTGACATTCAGTAAATTATTGACTTCCCCTTCATTATAGCATGTCTGCTTCAAGCCGCATTTCCGGCATTTATTTTCATTATTGCAAAAATCAGGCAGTTCCCTGCTTTCCAATAACACTATCACCTCATCAACTATCTGCTTGACTTCTTCCTTCATATAGGGGTTTATTGCGATATGCCTTTTCTGCTTTGTATCCAGGTAGACAACAAAGCCTTCCTTTATCGGCTTTTTGAAATGCTCTTGCAACAGCAAAGAGTAAGCGGCTATCTGTATCCTATGGGAGGGCCACACACCATCGCTTGGAGTTCTGCCTGTTTTCAGCTCAAAAGGCACGTATTCGTCATTATAAACATGAATCTGGTCAATTATGCCCTTAAGCCTTAGCTCTTCTGACTCAATTCTTATCTCTGAGAGTATTTTAGGGGTTAATTTTTCCCATAGCTCTTTGCCAAAAACCTTGTTTTTTTCTATAAAGCTGAAAATATTGCTTGCTCTTGTCATAGATTCCTCTGCTATGGAAGGAAAGCTCTTTTTATAAGCGTCAAGCATGTTTAAGCTTACATCTTCAAGCCTTTTTTTGTTGTCAGCTATATTTTTTCTTAATATCTGGAGGTATTTCTGCCTGTAAATAGTTTCTATATTGCCCAAAGGCATTAGTTTTGTTATTGAAGTCACTATGCCTTCTTCTGTTTTGTTTATCTTATCATACGTTTCATGCCTTATGGAGCCAAGCACAAGGCTTTCCTTTGGAGGCTCTTCCAGAAGCAGCACTTTCTCGAGAAATAGCTTTCTGGAGCAGTACAGGTAGCTTGACAGCAAAGAGACAGAGATTTTCATGAGAAAAGACCTGGAGTTATGGTTTAAATAGTTTGCGTGAAGATGTCCAGTGGTATAATAGAAAACTATTTTAATAAGCAAATAAATAATTCTCTTTATGAAAGAAGGCGCTTACATTGGAGCTTTAATCGCTTTGCTGGTTTACTTCATGCTTCCAATCTATGGCGAGAATGGAGCGCCTGCGAGCATAGTACCGACTGGCAATGCAGTTTCAAGCACAACAGGATTCAGCACTTACGTTTCAAACCTGCCATTCAGCACGATCATTTTCTTTGCATTGGAAATATTAGGAATTTCAGTAGGAATAGCCAGCCAGATGGTTCTAAAGAGGGTGTACGGCTAGAATTAGTGACTCAATGTATGGGCGAAGCGGAGAGGCTGTGCACTAAAGATATAAACAAAGGACATAACTCGCCTGTGCCGCTGAGCACAAGATATTGTGAGCGAAGCGAACAGATTGAATTTTAAAAACATTATAATACCCATACCCTTCTTAAAAACCTTTAAATACCAATTAAAAAATTAACGATTTATGGACATTGAAAGCAGAATAGCTTTGATAAAGCAGGTTGGTGAGGAAATAATAACAGAGGAGGAATTGAAGCATCTTTTCCAAACAAAAGAGCATCCAACAGCTTATGACGGATTTGAGCCTTCCGGTACAGACATACACATTGCGCAGGGAATTCTGAGAGCTATAAACATCAACAAGATGGCAAAGGCAGGCATAAAATTCAAGATGTGGGTGGCAGACTGGCATGCATGGGCAAACAACAAGATGGGCGGCGATTTGGAGAAAATCCAGCAAGTAGGCAATTACCTGATTGAGGTATGGAAGCATTGCGGAATGGACCTGAAAAATGTTGAGTTCTTATGGGCAAATGATGTTATCAAAGAGCCCGAGTACTGGAAAAAGGTGATGCAGGTTGCAAGAAATTCAACAGTCAAGCGCATAATAAGGACAGGGCAGATAATGGGCAGAAAAGAAGCTGAAGTGCAGCAGGCTTCTCAAATACTGTATCCCTGCATGCAGGTAGCAGATATATTCCATCTTAAGGCGGACATCTGCCAGCTTGGAATGGACCAGAGGAAAGTGAATGTTTTAGCAAGGGAATTAGCACCATCATTGGGATTTGCAAAGCCGGTTGTTGTCAGCCACCACATGCTAATCGGCTTGGGAGAGCCTCCAAAAGAGCATGATGAAGACAGGATTCTGAAGCTCAAGATGTCCAAAACCAATCCTGACAAGGC
>DATDUA010000103.1:0-3304 GCA_035290605.1 Candidatus Nanoarchaeia archaeon | reverse complement strand
CCCGCAGCTTGCTGCGTCAGATTTTGAAAGACTGAAATTGCTGGTTGCGAAGCAAAAAAATTCACAAATACCCCAGAGCTTGCTCTGAAGTGAGCATCAGCGAACGATGGGATTGTGAATTTTTAAGCAATTTCTTTATTTCTTTTTATCTGAATTATACTTTTTATTGAAGTGACAAAGGCAATTATTTCTAAAAAAGGAACAATTACAACAAATAAAGAATATAATGGATAAAATAAAACACCAAAAAAGAGAGATGAAAAAATTCCTGTTCCGCCAATTAAAAGGGATATAATTAATCCTGAAATGCTCAAAACAAATGAGATTATTGCCAATTTTATTCTTTTTCCACCCATATTCACTCTATCATCAATAGGCAAAACATTTTTCTGATTTTTTCCGAACTTCCCCTCTCCCATAGGCACATTCCTCCTAAGTATTAGATACACCACTATTATCGGGCTCAACAAAAGATAAAAAATATTTCTTATAAAATGATCCCAGCTACCTTGGGAGATCATAAGAACTAAAAATACATTAAAAATTATTGCAGTAATTCTAGCCCAAGGTTGTGCTTTCCGCAAGCCTCTCCCAATAAAAAAACAAAGAATAGCAAAACCCGCTTGTATTGCTGTTCCATAAAAACCAACTGTAAATACCGGAATTATTCTTTCTAAATACTCAAGAACTATAAAACTAAATACTCCTGTTCTCGCAAGTATGTATAAGACAATTCCAACTACAAAAAGAACAGCCGCTATATAAAATAAAATAGAGATTATCTTAATCCCTTTATCAGAATTTTCTAAATCATTTATTTTTTACCTAATATTTTATTATTTCTTCATTGCCTTTACCGCAGCCTTTGTGTTTTTTATGAGCTGCCTCATGCTTTCCTCAAGCTGCTGCCGGTTTTTTGTGCCTGTGCATACAAGCTTGCCGTTGCTGAATAAAAGAAATGTTGCTGTCGGCTGCACAAGCTTGTAGACAAGCCCGGGAAACTGCTCTGGCTCATACTCAGTATTTTCGAGCTGCAATGCCAGCAAATTAAGGTTCAGGGTCATGTCTATGCTTCCGCTTGCGACAATGTTCTGAACATTTATCCTAGGCTTGTCTGTTATTTTTATGTTTATCCTTCTTAATTGCTTTATCACCTGGCTCACCACCTCTTTAACCTGCTGCACTGACTTTGTGCCTGTGCAGACAAGGTTCCCAGAAGAGAAAACAAGAACAGCAGATTTTGGCTTTTTCACCCTGAGAACAAGCCCTGGAAACTGCTCCGGGTTGTACTCTGTATTATTTTGAGTGCGAGCCAGCTTTGTCAATGGAATTGGCTTGCCAAGGGATGTTGTGGCAACAATATTCTGCACTCTCAGTGATGTTTTGGACATTTTAGAAAATAAAATTGGCTGGGCAGGTTTTTTGCATAAAGATTTAGTTTAGGTAAGATTTATAAATATGCTCTCTTTTTAAAGCTTTCGGTTTTTGCCGACGGGAAAAAATTTCTTTAAAAGTAAACTTTTGCCTGCTTCTTCGCCTCTTTCTCAATCTCATCCAGTGTTGCAATATCCTTGGCGCTTCTGTCAGGCCTCGCCCTTGTAAAGCGCGGAAATCTTAATGCATAGCCCGAAGAGTATGTTGGAGATTTTTGTATGTTCTGGTATGTGACTGTAACAACTATCTCTGGTTTCACAGAAACCTCCCTGCCGTTCTCATCTATAATCAGGGGTTTTAGCCTTTTTGTTATCTCCATAAAGCTTAATCCTTCCTCCTCCTTTTCCTTCAAGCCTGTTGACACCTTGCCTATCTCAAGCAAATGCCCGTCCTTCTGGCAAGCGACTGTGTAAGATGTCAGCCAGCCTGCCCTCTTGCCTGTACCGTATTCAGCCTTGACAATCACAAGGTCAAACTCATTTTCCTCTGGCTTTAACTTCACGCCATAGCCAACCCTTGCGCCCGGCTTGTATGGCGCATCTAATTTTTTAAGCATAATTCCCTCTTCCCCCTGGGCAAGTGCTTTTTTATTGAACTCTTCAATCTCTTCCTCGCTGCCGCTTACTATCTGTTTTGCAAGAACAAGCTGCCATCTCTTTCCCTTCACAATACTCTCAAGAATCTCCCTTCTCTTCCTAAACTGCTCTTTTAGCAGGCTTTTTCCATTGTAATAAATAATATCAAAGATATTTATTTCAATAGGCAGTTCCTTTGCCATCTTCTCAATGCCATACTTTCTCTTTATCCTCTGTGATATATCCTGAAATGGCTTGTATCTTTTTGTTTTGGCATCAAACCCAACAGCCTCCCCGTCTATGATAAATGTTTTTGCCTGCACATATCTCCCAACATACTCCTTAACCTCTGGAAACTGGTTTGTAACATCATCCAGCCTTCTTGTGAATATCCTGACCTGCCCTTTCTCATCCTTGTTTATCAGCATTCTGAATCCATCATATTTGAATTCAGCAGCAAGAGGCTTGCCAACAGTTTCAAATGCCTCTTTTATATTCTTGACCTTCAGGAAAAGCATAACCTTCACAGGCCTGCCAGGAGCCAGCTCTGTTTCCTGCAATGCATCCTTGCCCTTGCATGCCTGCTTGAAAACAAGTGCAAAATCTGTTGCCTTGTCATATGCCTCCTGCACAATTACATATGCCTCTTTATCCTCCCTGTCAAAGCAAGCCCATACAATTGCATCCCTTAAAACACCCTCTCCAACTCCTATTCTTAAATCACTAAGAAGCGTTCTTATAATATATCTCGTCTCTAGCGGAGAAGCAGCTGCCAAAAGCTCTGCAATAAGGGAAATCTTTTTTTCAACTGTTCCCTTGCCCTGCATATCGGGCAGTTTTTTTAAATTCTCCAAAACCTTCTCTGTCGTAAGCTTTATTCCCTTTGACAGGGTTGCCTGTTTCTTTTTTGCAGTTATTTCCTCTGCAACCCTCCCTAAATCCCCGATAGATTTCCATTTCTTGACTACCTCGCCCGCAGAAATGCCCATAGCCTTTGAAACAGATTTAATCACCAGCTGGGAAGAAATCCCCATCTCTCTTGCATCATAATCTGGAAAAATCCTGCCCCTAATAAGATAAGCAATTGATTTGTCCTTCTCGTGCTTCACCTTTTGAAGCAGCTCTGCAAGTATCTCTGTTTTTTCAAGTCTCTTGCTTGTCTTCTCCAATCTTTCATAAAACTCTGCAAGCTGTGAATATAGCATTTTGAATTTTCATTCTTTTTTAAGTATGCAAGTAAATAGATAAACCTTGCTTTTATATTTTGTTGTTATCATTCTTATGTTCTAACATAT
>DATDUA010000102.1:0-2480 GCA_035290605.1 Candidatus Nanoarchaeia archaeon | reverse complement strand
GTTTATTGAGGGGGTTTACAACAAAAAAAGGCTGCATTCATCCATAGGATATATGCCTCCAGAAGAGTTTGAACAAGAAGTATTAAATACATGTGCAAAAATTCGTTAACTGGTTGTGCAAAAAGAGGGGTTCACTCCAATACTTGCAAGTTCAGCAATAATAGATAAGTTTATATTTATAAAATTTAATAATATTCAAAATGGCGAAAAAGAGAGTCGGTTTCTTATGGTCTGGTGAACCACAGGCAAAAAAGCCAATTCCAGTATGGTTCTACATAGTATCTGTTTTTGCAGCATTTATGTTCACTATTTACATCTCAATCTTTGCAACTATACATTTTGAAAGCATAGAATATATGAATATATGAATATAACTATCGTCTTTTTGTTTATAGCCATGGTTTCTTATTTCCTGATTTCACTTGTGTTTTTCATTTCAGAAGAAAAGGGCCTGCATTGGATCCCAGCCTTTCTTTTCTTTGCCGGCGTATCTACAATAATGGTCTATGCGTTCAGAGCCGTAGACACTTCTAATCTAGTCAGATTCTCGATAATTTACACAATAATAGTTGCTGCGATTTCCACTTATGTGCTTGCTGTTAGGAGAAAATAAACAAATATTTTACATCCCCATTCCTTCCATTCCCTGCATTCCTCCAGGAGGCATTCGAGGTCCTTTGTCTTTTGAGCCGCTTGACGCAATTACATCATCTATCCTTAGTATCATTGTTGCAACTTCAGCAGCGCTCGAAACAGCCTGAGTCTTTATCTTTAATGGCTCTATTACTCCTCTCTTCCATGCGTCCATTACCTTGCCGCTGAAGACATCTATCCCAGCCCATTTCTGATTTTTTGAATGTGCAGCCTTTAAGTCTGTCATCGCATCAATTGGGTCTAATCCAGCGTTCTCTATCAATGTTCTTGGGATGACTTCCATTGCATCAGCAAAAGATTCTACTGCCAGTTGCTCCCTTCCTGATAAAGTTTCAGCGTACTTTCTTAAGCCCATTGCAAGCTCAATTTCCGGAGCGCCAGCGCCTGCAACAACCATCCCGTCTTTAAGCGAAGCAGCAACATCCCCAATTGCGTCTGTCATTGCCCTTTCTATCTCATTGGTAACGTGCTCTGTGCCCCCCCTTATCAGCAAAGTAACAGCTTTTGGGTTTTTGCATTCCATTATATATGTAAATTCTTCATCTCCGACTTTTCTTTCTTCCACAATGCCTGCAAATCCCAAATCATCTTTGCCTAAGTCCTTTAAGTTGCTTGCAACCTTTGCTCCGGTTGCCTTTGCTATTTTTTTCATATCGCTTTCTGTTACTCTCCTTACCGCATATACTCCTTTCTTTGTCAGGTAATGCACTGCCACATCATCTACTCCCTTTTGGCATAAGACGACATTTGCCCCGGTTGCTGTTATCTTTTCAACCATATCTTTCAGCATGTTTTCTTCCTGGTCAAGGAATGCCTGTATCTGGTCCGGAGTTTTTATCTGAATATTAGCTTCAAATTCAGTTTTCTTTATCTCTATTTCCTTGTCTATTAACGCTATCCTTGCGTTTTTAACAACCCTCGGCATGCTCGCGCTTAATCTTTCCTTGTCAAATACAATGCCCTTGATTAATTCAGAGTCCTCAATGCTGCCGCCTGTCCTTTTTTCAAGCTTAATGTTGTCCTTGTCAACATAATTGTTGTCTTCTGCAACCATCTGGACTGCTTTTATTGCTAATACTGCCAAAGTGTCTTTTGAGTATTCAGCGCCTTTGCCCGTCATTGCTGTGTGCGCAATTTTCTTCAAAGCATCTTCATCGCTTGAGGTTATTTTTTCGCCCATCTGGCTTAGGATTTCCTGCGCTTTTGTTTCAGCTAACCTGTATCCTCTTGCTATGACCGCTGGATGCACATCCTGGTCAAGAAGCTCTTCTGCATTTTTCAGAAGTTCTCCAGCTAGAACAACTGCAGTTGTAGTTCCGTCTCCTATCTCGTCTTCCTGCGTTTTTGCAACCTCAACAATCATTTTTGCAGCAGGGTGCTCAATGTTCATCTCCTCAAGAATTGTGACCCCGTCATTTGTGACTGTAACATCACCTAAAGAATCAACAATCATCTTATCCATTCCTTTCGGGCCTAAGGTTGTCCTTACAGTTTCAGCAACTGCCTTTGCAGCCATAATATTATTCCTTTGCGCATCTCTGCCAAAAGTCCTTTGTGTGCCTTCCGGCAGGATAAATATTGGTTGTACTGTTTGTACCATTTTCAACTCACCCCCGAGTTTAGTTTTTTATTAAAAATCGTTGAAAAGGTAAATAAGCAGTACTATATAAAGTTACTGGTTTTGTCAGTAGATCATAAAGTAAAAAATATTAAGTAGTTCTTTTGGAAATTTAAGTCATAGAGGGGTGGTTTAGGAGCGCACCCCAATATGACAAACATTTCGAATAGAAGACTGTTTAGGTTTCTTAAATATATATTTTGCGTTG
>DATDUA010000101.1:0-2629 GCA_035290605.1 Candidatus Nanoarchaeia archaeon | reverse complement strand
CATTGACTGTCTGTGTTGGCAGCAGCTGAAAAAAAGAGTAAATCCCTATTAAAGCCAGGGCTATAACTGCGCCTGCAATGATTAAGGTTATTTTGACTGAGCTTTCCATTTTTTGCATTTTTTAGTTTCCTCCTTTCAATTCTTTCTCCATTTAACTATCACAAATATTAGGACAGCAATCCAGATTGCTATCAGGAATGCTGGAACAGCAATTCCTGCAGAAATGCTTTTTGCTGCTTTTGTTGCAGCAGCTGTCTGAGTTTCAGAAGCTGCAAGATATTCTGCCGCCTTAATGCCGGCATTCTGCATCTTCTGCCATAATATGAATGCTGTGAAAACAGCAGAGCTTAGAACAACAGGAACTATGCCTTTCAGCTTTGAATAGATATTTGATTTTTTGGGTGAAATAACAATCAGCTTATTTGCAACCTTAAGCATATCTATCTTCTTTCCCTTTGCGCTCCAGAAGAAATTCCTGCTTTTTTCTATTATGCCTGCCTCAAGAAGCTTGTTTATGTTGTATTCAACAGTGTTTAGGGGAATATTCAGCTGCCTGGCAATATCACTCTCGCTTGCCTCTGTTTCAGCAAGAAAATTTACTATCCTTCTTGCCGTTGTGTTTGAGATAATCTCCCCAAGCTTTTTTGCTTTCTCGTCATCTAGATTAAAGAGCATGTACTTCTCTGCCATGATATCCAGAAGAGGATATTATTTATAAACGCTTTGATAAGTTCAACCCTGTTTGAAGCTGTAAATCAAATGCTCTGGTGCAATTGCGGGACTTTTTGCAGAATTTATATTGTATATTGCGCAAAAAGTCCCGAGAATATAGCAGTGCCTAAATCAAAAAATTCCTTTTGTTTACCACACACTAAAGCTTCAGAAATCTTTTATAGATTTCTGATAGCTTCAAAGTTCAAAAAACTTTGACAGTCATCAAGAACCAAAGTTCTTGAGATCATCAAAAATCGGGGATTTTTGAGATGTGTGGTTTGTTTGGAATTTTTGGATGCTCCGAAATGTACGATGCCCTAAAGGGCATGGTTTGAACCACATTTCGGACATCAAAACAACCTAAAAAACTTCAATATCTCATAAACAATCCCTGCGGCAAAGAGAATTGAGAGAAGGGCTATGATAAGCCAGTTTATTTTTATGCTGTATTCTGGCTTCCTCTTGCCCTGCTTTTTTGCCCTGATATTCATGAAAAGGATTGTTATTATTTCTATGCCGCCAGCCACGCCGCCTGCCAGCCCCAAAATTCCTGTGAATGTTGCAAGGTTGAAAATTTTAATAAGGATAAAAAGCAGAAGAGGAATAATTGCTGTAAGCAGCCAGCCCTTGAACCTGCCAAGCTTGAAATCAAACCTGTACATATCTCTTAAGGCTATACTCAGGGCAAAGAATGCTGTGAACATTGTAATCATCCCAAGAAATATAAATATCCTGCCAAGCGCAAGCGTTGCTATCTCTGGAATTTCTGTGAAAGAGCCGACAACAATAAGGGTAAAGAGCAGGTAGACAATGATTGGAATAATGCTTCCAATCATAGTAACTCTTTTCATCAGTTTTTCCCTTCCTTTGAGTATTCTTTCAAGCTCCGGCATTACTGCAGTGCCGAGAAAAGCGTATAATATGACCCCAAAAGGCAGAAAGATGTACTTGTAATTTATATGCGAAAGGTTTTGGATGCTTATCTTTGAGGCAAACAGCGCAGAGATGATGATAATGAAGCCGATAACAATAACCAGGGCAATTGACTCAAACTTTTTTAATGCTTTAAACCCCTTGTATGTAAGCACTGACATTAAAATCCAGAATAATATCCCAAATAACAACATGTAATTTGTGTTGCTGAAAAACAAAAAGCTTAGGGACTCGCCTTCACCGATTAGATAGGCAACAATTGATGAGTAAATGCCAAATATCATTGTAAAAAAGATAAGGGACTTGCCTGTTTTGCCAAGGTATTTTTGGGCATAGCCTGCAAGCTGCAGATTATGGCTTGTTTTTGTCCTTAAGATAACCTCTCCGAGATAAAGCCTTACTGCGAGCATTATGATTCCCAGCAGAAGCATGTAAAACAAGCCAATGGGAAATCCTGACTTTGAAACTACATAAGGAATTCCGAGAAAGCCCGCGCCTATGACTGTTCCTGTCAGCATTGCTATCGCAGGAAATGTCCTTGACTTTGCGATTGATTTTAGGCTTATCATGCTTTCCTCTTTTTATTCTATACAGCAAAGTATTTTAAATACATTTCTCTTTCTACTTTTGCGCAAAGGGTCCGTCGGCTAGCCCGGATAGGCCAGCCGGCTTCGGCGAGCAACTTTATATAAGAGAAGTTTGTGAGAAACCGGCTAACAGGGGTTCAAATCCTCTCGGACCCATATCAGAAAAATGCAGCAGGAAAACCAGAGAACATGGAATTTTGTGATGATTTCTGTAATTGCAATCCTGCTTGTATATCAGATTTTTTCTTTGTACCTTACATATAAAATATCTCAGGAGAACCTGAAGAAAATAAGCGATTTAGGAAACAAGACAGCAGAGGATTTAAGCATGCTCAACAAGGACTTTCAGAGCAAGGTAAATACCCTTACAGACTCTATAAATACACTTAGCTCTT
>DATDUA010000100.1:0-6212 GCA_035290605.1 Candidatus Nanoarchaeia archaeon | reverse complement strand
GGCAAACCTTTCATTTGGCAGGCTGCCAAAAAGCGAGTTTGACAAATTGCTTGGCATCTCGCAGCTCATGGTTAAAAAGGATTTTCTCTTCCAGCATATCACTGATTTCAGAAGATTCTTTGAAAACAAGAGGTTTAACCTCATAAATGAGAAAAACACTGTCTTTATCTCAATCCCATTGGTTGAGATAAAAAGGATGCCTGAAACTTCAAATGCAATTGGCTACAAATACCTGAAAACTGCATTCCAGATGCTTTTCCTGAACAAGCTCTATTCCCTGAGCCGCCAGAAAAAATTATTTTCGGGCTATCTTCTCATGCTTATTCTTGAAGCCCTGAAAGGAAAGCAGTTCATTTTTGCAGCATTAAAGGACGCTGTTTATGACAAGAACAAGATGAACCGGCTGAAAAAAGGGTTTTGAAAGGCGTATTTTTCGCAGGCATACAGTATTGCATAAATAGTGTGTATTCAATACATAATGTATAGCAAACATAAAGTTTATTGGAAGAGAAAAAGAATTAAATAAACTTGATGAGCTTTCTAAAGAAAAGATGCTTGAAAGCTTTCGGGGCTGGAATGCTTATGCAAAATGGGCTGATAGCTTTAAGCTAAGAAAAAGTCTTGTTAGGAAGATTTATGCTTACTGAATTTCAAGAAAATCCCCTCAGATTCGTCGTTCCTGTTATAAATCTTTTTAGATAGTATTTTGGGCTTTTTGCCACTCTCTTGGCAAACTGCCATATCATTCCAAGGCCTTCCTGCGCGAGCATTGTTTCAAATGCAATCCTGTTTGACATTTTTATCAGCTCGCCTGAATGGTGCTCCAATGTAAACAGGGGGCATGGCTTGTCAGTCATCCAGTAGCTGTCATCTACAACGCCCCTTGATTTTGCCAGCTCATAAACAGCTGTCCCGGGATAAACCCACAGCGGAGAGGCATAAAAATACTCCATTCTCTTTATTCTCTGAAGCTTCTTGATAAATTCAATAGTTTCTTTTACAGTCTCCCATGTCTCTCCAGGCAACCCAACAATCAGGTATTTTGCAACCTTTAGTTTTTTAAATTCTTTAAGAATATTCAGCGCATTGATGCAGTCCTCCTGTGTTATGCCCTTATTGATTGATGCAAGAATCTTTTTGCTTCCTGTCTCTATCCCAAAGCCAATCTGGTCAAAGCCAGCTTTCTCCATCCAGTAAAACATCTCTCTTGAAACAGGCTTTATCCTTCCCTGGCACTGGAATTTTATTTTTATCTTTCTTCTTATGAGCTCTTTGCATATCTCTATAACCCTTTGGTTGTCCAGTGTAAATGTGTCATCTATAAACTCTATCCTTTCAACCCATGGATATTTTTTAACAATAAACTCAACCTCCTCAGCAACATTTTTCGGGCTTCTGGGCCTCCATAACCGCCTGCTTAAAACATCAAGGCAGCAGAATGTGCATTTGTTCGGGCATCCCCTTGATGTAATCATCAGCACATGCTTTATCTCTGGCTTCATGAATATGTCATAGCTCGGGAAAGGGATATTGTCCAAATCCCTTCTTAATTCTCTTTGCGCAGTCATAATAACATTATTGCCTTTTCTGAAGGCGATTCCTTTAATCTTGTCTATTGGCTTGCCCTTAACCCATGCATCGCATAATTCCACTAAGCTTTCATCACCCTCGCCAAGGCAGACAGCGTCAATATCAAGATTTTCAAGCAGCTGCCTGTACATAACATTGGGGTGTATGCCTCCAAGAACTATCTTTATATTCTTGTCAATGCCTTTTACAAGCTTTATTGCCTTGTATGTTGAAACCCTTGTCATAGTCATTACAGAAAACCCCACAAACTGCGGCTTGAATGTTTCAACAGAATTCCTGATGTCTTCAAGGCACCTGAACTCTCTCCATAATGTATAATCCTTTGTCAGAACCCCATAGTTATTTCTCCTTAATGCAGCATCCAGATAAGTCAAGCCAACAGGATAGTGCGCATTATTCAGCTCGCTATGCTCGCCCCTCCCGACATTCTGCTCCTCAAGCGATGCCTCTGCTAGGAATACACGCGCCTTGCATTTTCTGTCTTGATTTTCTTTCATTCTTCTTACTATCTCTAAAGGGTTTTTAAGACTTATGAATTAATTAAGCATCATAAATTGAATAACAAGTTCATAATGTTTATAAATGAATAATAAAATCCTATGATATGATACAAAAAGCATCTCCTATCAAAGGCAAGCCGCTGGTTTCAGCAGTTATCGCAGCGCATAACGAGGAGAAATATGTTGGCAAGGCAATTCAGTCGCTTATTGAGCAGGCATATAAGCCCATTGAAATAATTGTTGTTGACAACTCTTCAACAGACAGCACATACGAAGTCATGAAAGAGTTTAAGAAAAAATATCCCCAAATAAAGATATTGAAAAGAACAGGATTTCAGAGAGGCCCAGGTGTTGCATGGAACCTTGGCGCAAGGCACGCAAAAGGAAAGATAATAATGACATATGGCGCAGACTTGTTCTTTGGAAAAGATTACATGAGGGATATGATTAAGCCGATTCTAAGGGGTGAGACAATAGGGACAATGCATCGCGAGGAAAAGATTGCAAATCTTGAAAATATCTGGGCAAGGGCATTCTGCATAAGAAGAGCCACTCCTGGAAAAACCACCAAGCTATTTTCCCTGATAAGAAAAGATTCTTTTTTCAAATACGGCCCGCTTGACCCCAAATTTGGCTATGCAGATGATAGGACAATATACTTCAAGCATGGCATAGAGTCATTGCTGGTAAATGCAGAGGTTTGGCACCACAATCCTGCATCATTCATTGAGAACTGGAGGCATGACATCTGGGTTGGAAAGTCAAACAAAAAGCCATGGATTATGATTGTCGCACTGCCATTAATTCCGATTCATGCAATTTACAAGACAATAGAGCATTTGGTAAGAAAGGATTTTTACTGGAAGCTCATATTCTTCCTGCCAGTATTCTACTCATTAAAATATGCAGGGTACTTTGTAGGCGCAGTTAAAAGGTTGTTTATCAGCGAGAAGGTTTAGAATAAAAATCCTTGATGCAACCCGAAACATAGTTTATCTCTTCTTCTCTTAAGCTGGGAAACATGGGAAGCGACAGAATGTTCTCGCTCAGCCTCTCTGAAACAGGAAAATCCCCTTTTTTGTAACCCAAATGCGAGAAGCAGGGCTGCAGGTGAATTGGCACAGGATAGTGCTTTCCTGTTTGCACGCCTTTTTCCTCAAGATATTTTTCCAGCCCCTCCCTCTTTTCAGTTTTAATGACAAACAGGTGATAAACATGCCCCCCTTCTTTTCTTTCGCCAGGAAGTTCTATTTCAGGAACATCTCCCAACTTCTGCCTGTAAATCTCGGCATTTTTTATCCTCATTTCATTCCACTTGTCAAGCACCTTGAGTTTTTCAACAAGGACTGCTGCCTGTATTGTGTCAAGCCTGCTGTTGTCTGGCTTGGAATCATGCATATACTTTTTCGCCTGCCCGTAATTTCTCATTTTTTTCAGGCAATCTGCAACTGCTTCATCATCCGTGACTACTGCTCCTGCATCGCCATATGCGCCAAGGTTTTTTCCAGGATAAAATGAGAAGCATCCTGCTTCCCCAAAGCTGCCGGCTCTCATCCCTCTGAACATTGCGCCATGCGCCTGGCAGGCATCCTCAACCACTTTAATGTTATGGTTTTTTGCAAAAAACAAAATATCGCCTATGCCTGCCAGCTGCCCATACAGATGAACAGGGATAATTGCTTTAGTATTATCTGTTATTTTTTGTCTTATTTGAGAAACATCAATGTTAAAATTTTTATAGTCTGCATCAACAAAGGCAGGCCTTGCACCTGTTTTTAAGATAGCGCCCACTGTTGCATTAAATGTATTTGCAGCAGTTATAACCTCATCACCCTGTTTTATCCCAAGGCTTATCAATGACAATTCCAGTGCAGATAGCCCGTTTCCCACTCCAATGCAATATTTAGTTCCGCAATAACCCGCAAAATCCCTCTCAAACTGCCCGACATAATCTCCCAGGATAAAATTTTTTCTTTCAATTACATCCTCTATGTTCTTTTTTATCCTGTCCTTTAGTAATCCTTCACCTTCTATAAATGTCTCGTTCTCATCCCGCGTTATGTCTGCAAATGGCACTTTCATCTTTAATTATTTCCTATTTTCTGAAAACTTCAAGATATTTTCCTTTTTCTCCTTCAGGCCCCCACATGTGCATGCTTTTTTCATGCCAAAAACCTTTGCCTTTGACAATTTCATTAAACACTCCATGATACCTCTCATTTTCCTTCAGCGCAAGGGCATAATTTCCCCTGAACCTGTATGTCATAAGCAATAATCCTGAAGGATTGAGATGCTTATAAAAATGCTCAATTGTTTTTTCAGGGTTCAGGACATGCTGGATAACCTCAAAGCATGTTAGGGCATCATATTTCTCTCGCAAAGGCAGTTCCTTTGGGGCTATGTCTATTGCCTTTATGTCCAGCCCTTTTTTCCTAAATCTCCATTTTGCAAAATCAAAAGTTCTTCCGGGCAGGTCAACAGCAGTTGCTTCCCGCCCTGAAAGAGCCTGCATGATGGAGTCCTGCCCTATTCCAGCCCCGTAATCTGCAACCTTTTTGGCGCCATGCCCTTTAATTATGTCAATCGCTGCCCGTGTCAGCCTCTGCTTGTCAGCAGTTGAGTGATACTCAATCAATTCAAGAATATAATTGCCTGTTTTCTGGTAAAAACTCGCAACCTCTTCTTCATTGTTTTGGTCTATTCCTTTTGCCAGCCACTCTTCCTCTGAAACATGCGTCCATTTCAAGAATCCCGGATATTTTTTTTCTGCCTCTTCAAATCTTTTTTTTGTTTCCCTAAATGATACATTTAGGAATTTGCACCCTTCTTTTAGCAGTTCATTATCTGGTTTCATCTTTTATTCCTCCTGCAACCTCAGTTCTATTTTATTTCCTTTGTATCTTGCCTTTGGAAATCCAAAGAAAGGAAAATACCTTGATCTTGCATATGCAGATATTTCCTCGTCAGATGACTTCTCAATGTCAATAATCTCTCTCTTGGCATTATCAGTCTGACTTATTGTGTAATACAGCCTCTTTGAAAGCTCCTGTTTCTTAAGCCTGGCTTTTCCAGATGCAATCAAAGGATAGTTTTCCTTGTACATCTGCAAGGCAAGCTCATTGCATCTTTGGTAAATATCAAAGTCAGTCATCCCCTTTACAATAATCTTTCTGCCAGGCAGCCTAAGAACCTTTCTGCCTTCTGTTATATCTATAAACCTCTGGTCCAGCACAGGCCCGGTGTCAAACTCATTTTCCATGTACTGAAATGTCACGCCAATCTTCTTTTCTCCATTCCTGATTGCCCAGAATCCAGGAGACATTCCGCCGTATCTTGGCAAAGCGCCATAGTGAAGATTAGTACAGCATCTTGTTCCAGTATTGGCATCAATTATTCTCGGAATATCAAGAATTGATTTTTTCACAAGCCCCTTATGCCTGCAAGGAGATATAATATCTGGGCTCAATGCCTTAATTTTTGCGGCAAATATGCTTATGTTTCCGATATAAAGCGGAATCTTATACTCTTTTGATATTTTTCCGGCTGTTTCTGTTAATGGCTTTTCCCATCCAACATCTTCTTTTGTCATGTCTCTGTTCTCTGCCACTATCCCAACAACATCTTCCTTATGGTTCTTTATCAGCCATTCCAGGACATCGCATGCCAGCTTGTTGTTTCCTGCAATTATTGTTCTCATAACTTTATCTCCCTTCTGCCTTCTAATGATTTTTGGGCAGCATGCAGAATCCTTACAACATCATAGCCCTCTTCAGGCCTCACCCTCGGCATCTCTCTTGTTCTTATGCACCTGACAAAATTCTCGCACTGAATCTCCAAAGGCGGTTTACCCGATATCTTTGGTATGTAAATATCACCCTCTCTTGCAGTTCTTGCATAGTCAAATGGGTCTACCTTGTCAACATCCACAACTCCGCTGTCATAAATCTTTAATTTATTTAAGTCCACATCATCAAATACAGCCATCTTTTTTTTGCCAATAACCCTGACTTTTCTCACCTTTTCTGCGTCAACCCAGCTTGCCTCGCATGTTGCCATAAGCCCATCTTCATACCTTAAGCCAAGGCATACATCATCCTCAACATCCCTGCCTAAAAAAGAGCT
>DATDUA010000099.1:0-5386 GCA_035290605.1 Candidatus Nanoarchaeia archaeon | reverse complement strand
GCTTGTCTCTGTGTTCGCAACACTTGCCTTGCTTGCCCTGTTTATATTCTCAAAGAAAGGAAAATTCTACCCGGCAATGCCATTCATAACAGCCGGCTGCATCATAGGAATGATAGTTGCGATTGCCTTGGCGAGAATTGTGTCATAAAGGCAATTAAATGTCAAGAACCCTGCGCTAAATAACAGAGTATGCTTGGGTTCTTGAACATCTCGAAAATCAAAAGATTTTCGATGACTATCAGAAACATAAAAGTTTCTGAAGCTATCAAAAATGCCAGAATTTAAGGAGCATTTTTGAAGTCTAACAATGAAATGATAAATCAAGAAGTACCCCGCATTCTCATAACATTTTCTCTATTTCTTTGCTGAATTTTTCAGCTCTTTCCAGAGATGTTTCTGCTTTGGTAGTTTTAATTTCGTCAGTTGATTCATACTGAAAAATAGAGCGTTTTATTCTCTCCATGTCATAACTTTGCAGGATATTGTCTGATCAAAAAAACAATGTGCCACCACATGTCAAGAACCCTGCGCTAAAACATATAGCGTGCTCGGGTTCTTGAGCACTATCAAAAATGCCAAAACTTCAAAAATCATATGATTTTTGACAGCTATCAGAAACTTTTAGTTTCTGAAGTTCAAAGAGCATTTTTGAAGTCTAAAGAATGTGGTTTTAATTTCGGACATAACATTAATGCTTCACTGCTTGCCAGCTCATAACCAACCTTATATCCTATCTTGTAAAGCAGGGCATTCGCAAGATAGAACATCGAATAGTGACTTATAACAACCACCCAGAGATTTGCATTCATCTTAATTTTGCTTTTGATTATTTACTCTCTTTTTCCTCTTTTGATTTCTCCCCATCTTTCTCAGGGTGCTTGTTTGAATATTCACAATAAGCTATCATGTCTTCCCTTGTTACAGGCTCAATCCCAGTAACATCATTTATTCTAACCTTCATAGGGCCATGCTCATCATCAACAAGCTTTTTT
Organism: Candidatus Nanoarchaeia archaeon; assembly: GCA_035290605.1. GTDB lineage: Archaea > Nanobdellota > Nanobdellia > Pacearchaeales > GW2011-AR1 > JACOYM01. The sequence goes on along the minus strand of DATDUA010000099.1, from coordinate 4,394 downwards.
ATAAGCCCCTTTTCTGCATCATAGCCAAATCCCTGAAAAGGATGAAGCAAAAGCCAGCCATCTTCAATATCCTTCAGCATTCCACTGAACGAGCGGCTGCTTGTGTAGAATATTGTATATTTCCCACGGCGATATTCAAATGTGCTTTCTTTCTTTTTCAATCCGAATTCTGCCATTTTTCTGTTTGTTAGATATTTTTTAAAGTAAATTTTGGATTAAATCTCAGTATATAAGCATGATTGTCTTGTATTCTATGTCTTCAAACCTTATCTTGCCGTCATTAAACAGGTTGCTGTCGCCTTTTGTTATAAAATATGTGCCGTTCTTGTCAGTGCCTTTTTCAACAACCCTATGTATTACAAGAATGCCATCTCTCTGAAATGTTATAATGTCGCCAATCCTTATCTCATCATCTGATGCTGGAATAACCTTTATGCCTATTGTCTTGTCGTCAAGAACAGGAATCATGCTCCCAGTATCAGCATATGCACCAAGCATGGCATGCTCTATGCTTATGACAATCCTGTCATCATAAACCTGAATATTTCCTGCCCCCACGTAATTGCCTGTTTTCAGCGAGTTGTCGGGAGAAGGTGAGATGCTGCCTGCAAGGTAAAAAAAGGCAATAGCCAGAACAGAAAGCATTGCAGCAAACAGCGCAAGCCTTGCTTTCCCGTGCATTTTTGCCAGTTTTTTAAGCATTTTCATTTTGTCTTTCCTAGCCTTAATTCCGGTCAGCTATCTCTCTTTATTTAATGTCACTTTATAATGAAGATATTTGCTTATAAAGCTTTCGGTTATGTTGTTATTTATACATAGTTACAAAACCAAAAGATTTAAAAAGGCTGTTTTCTATAGCTACTAAAGCAAGAGGTGGCGACGAGCGAAGTCAGCGGACAGAATGGCCTCGCGAGAACCTCAGAGCGTTTTCTGAGAAAATTTAAAAAACGAATCAAATCAAAATGATAATAAAACAAGAGCTTGTAAAGAAACTGAGAAATTACTTTAGCCTTAATATCTATGAGACTAAGGTATGGCTTGCACTGCTCAGCAAGGGCATTTCGTCTGCGGGCGAGATAGCAGAAATCTCTGGAGTTCCAAGAAGCAGGACATATGATGTTCTTGAGGGATTGGAAAAGCAGGGATTTGTGATTGCAAAGATTGGAAAGCCTGCAAAATTCATTGCTGTTGAGCCGTCCCAGATTATTGAAAAGCTTAAAAGGAATGCGGAAAACGAGGCGAAGGAAAGAGTAGGCGTCCTTAGCGGGCTTAAAGACACGCAGGAATACACTGAGCTTGAGCAGTTGCACAAGGAAGGAATCAACCCTGTAAAGAAAGAGGACTTGTCAGGCTCAATAAAAGGTAGGCTTAATATTGCAAGCCACCTTAAGGAGATGCTGGAAAATTCATCCAGCGAGGTAATAGTCTGTTCAAATGCAGACTATCTTTTAGGCAACCAGAGAATATTCAAGCAGACATTTGAAAGGCTCGGCAGCTCTGGCATAAAGGTGCTTGTGGGAGTTCACGGCACAGAGAGCGATGTCAGCAAGATAAACTCTTTATTCAGCACAAAAGCAAGGCAGATAAATGTCAATGGGCAGTTTTTCATTTCAGACAGAAAAGAGATGGTTTTCATTCTCTCAGACCCGCATAAAGAAGAAGGCGAGCTTGCAGTCTGGCTTAATTCAGAATTCCTCGCAGAATCTATCTCATACCTTTTTGAAAAAGCGATGAGTAAGAAGTAAGGGAAAATGAAAAGATACCTTGTATTTGAGACAAAGATTTCTGGCATGGAAACAGAGCTTTCAAGGATATTTGATGAGCTTTGTAATTTTGAGGGCAGGGCAGATATCAGCAAGATAGAAGGAAGGCTTTTTAAAAGATTTAAGTACAACCACATGACAGAGATTGTTTATGATAATTACATTGAAAGGCTAAAAACACTGCCTAAATCTGGCCGCAAGATTTATCCTGTTGAGAATGACAACACAATCTCAAGAAGGAATTATATGCAATTTTAATTTTTTGCCGTGATATTTGTTATTCCCATCTCTTTTATTTTCCGAGAATTTTCTTTTTTGAACATCTTTAAAAATTGCCCAAAGCTGATGTCAGCCTTTTCCCTTGCATATGCTTTTCCCCGCTTTATGAAAACATTTTTGTGCGCCTTCCTGAAGCTTGCCAGCCTTTCCTGCATGCCCGCAGGCGGGCCTTCAAGGATAATCTCCTTTTTCCTCTTTAGGCTTAAATAAAATATCCCCGTATTCCTGCTTTCATCATACTCAAAATTAGCTTTCTTTATCACAAAGAGCTTGTCAATTTCCATGCTTAAAAATCTGCAAAATTTAATCAGCTTGCTTCCTGCAATATCCCCTGCCTGCTTTTCTGTTTCTGCCTCGAGAATAAAATTAAACTGCTTTTCATTTATCTTTTTTTGCTGAAAGAACTTTCTGCTTGGCGCTTTCAGGAATTTAAGGCAGGCTTTTCTGAATTTTTCAAATGTTTCATCACTCAATGCCGCTAAGGCATTCCTCTCCTTAAATGTAGGGTCAACAAGAACAACAGGCGACTGAAGCTTTGCCTCATTCATGTTAAGCAGCACATCCTGCCTGTTTTTATACAGCTTCTCCTTGTCTATTACTATCTTTTCTGTTGAGCCCGCAACCTGTTTTATAAAATTGGCAAAGCTTTTGTAATTGCATATAAGAAGCTCCAGGGCATAGCCGGAAAAGCCGCTTATGTAAGACTCTGCGCCATAACAGCCCTGCGCATGGCAGAATGCCTTTGCAAGCATTATCTCATCTGCAAGCTTGGGGTTTTTCCTAGTCTCCTTCATAATATAAGAAACATGGAAGAAGCTCAAATCAGTCGTGTTCTCTGCCTGCTGCGGCTTTGCTATTTTCAGCACAGGGATAATCTCAAAGAATATGCTTTTTGTTTTTTCTTTGCCCTTTCCCCCTCCTTTCTCTCTTTCCTGAATAATAAAATAATCCCTTGAGCCGTGAATTCTCTGAAATTTTACTTTTGAGTGCTTCAAAATCTTTTCTAAGCTTTCCGAGATGCCTTCTGCCTCTTTTTGCTTCTGGTTTTTTTCAAACCTCACAAAGATATCTATGTCATACCTTTCCTTCTTTATTATTGTGCCTTTAGCAAGGCTGCCTCCGATAAAGCATCCTGCCTTGATTTTCAGCTTCTTCGCAGAGCTTTCTATCTTGTCCTTCAACAAGCATGCCTGCTTCTTAAGAATTAAAAACTCCTGCCCCGTTGGCTTAATCAGAGAAAGCTGCTCAGAAAGAATCTGCTTAAGTTTTTTATCCTTCTCTCTTTTTTTGCCCTCTTTTACCATGGCAAAAGAAAGGAAAAGCTATTTAAAAATTCTCCGTCACCTTGCTCTTGCCGGCATTAAAGTGCCCCTTCTGCCTCTACTGAAACAGGCATGCTCCTGCCCTTAAGGTATAATCTTTCCGGAGGCGCCTGGCGCGAGAATGTGAGGATGTTTAGATATCCTCCATCAGAAAATCGAGATGACATAAAAGCATGCACTCTTGGCGATTGAATCAATTTAATCAATTGAAGGATTTCTATTTTATTTGATAGGATTATTCTGCTGGATGTCAAATATCTTCCAGGCAGGCTTTCTCTTGCTATTTCTGGCGATGTTTCATCAGGCCTTAATATTAATTTATCATCAGTTGTTAAAAAATCATCAATAAAATGTTTTTCCACCTGCTTAAGCTCTTCTTCAGTTGTTTTGGTTATGCCAATATTGCCGCCTGCAAAAAGAAAATAAGCATCTGCCCCGCTGTAATCTGCAGTGTATGCACCAAAAAATTCCCCTTTATTCTCGTCTCTCAGCAAATATCTCTGAAGTTCCATGTTTTGTTGTGCCCTTTTGGCTTTAAAAGAATTATGGCACTATAAATCAATATTTTTACTCTGCCCTGCTCAAATCTCTCAGAGTTTTATGCCTTTTTTCAAGTCCTCTTTGCTGACGCGCAGTGTGGATGCCAAATCTATGATGTATTTTCCTTCTTCAAGCTTGTAGACAAGAGGGCGCTTCTTGTTGAACACATTAACCAAGTCTATCTCAAACTTTCCTTCCTTTATTATCCTTACTGATTCCAAGTCAAGTATGACGGGTGCTTCCTCTTCCAAGCCAATCATGTCCCTTACATCCTGCTCTATCCGTGTCTTCTCGCCCTCGTTTAATTCAATTGCCGGCTGGTTTTTCTTCAGGTTTGCAAGCTGCTCATCCTTGAGAAAGAAAAAGAAATGGCTTCCGCAATCGCATCCTTCCAGCAATTCTTTAGAAACCTTTTGGTATATCTTCCCGCAATGCACGCACTGATGAGCCATGGCACAGCAAATGCATGATGGTTAATAAAGTTTGCGGA
>DATDUA010000098.1:0-5212 GCA_035290605.1 Candidatus Nanoarchaeia archaeon | reverse complement strand
AAAATTCCGCGAATTCTTGCATGCAGGTTTTCTCTTGCTGTCTTGTTCTCTATCTTATGGTTGTTTGTTTCAAAAATATCCTTTATTTTGTTGTCTATCTCCTGTATGGGGATTATCCTGTATTCAACGCCTAAATTTCCTGCCAGCCTTTTTGCAATTGATTTTGTTGTCTCTGTGTTGAACATAGAAGGCAGATTGTATGCAATGACATTCTCTTTTCCAAATGCTTCAACGCAAATTGCCAAGCCAAGAGAAGAGTCTATACCTCCGGAAATCGGAATTATTGCCCTCTTAAATCCTACCTGCTTTGCATAATCCTTAAGGCTCATGACTAATGCATCATAAATCTCTTTTTCCCTATTGAACACTGGTTTTTCAGCAGCAATGCCTCTCTTTTTTAATTCAAGCTCTGCGAAAAATATCTCTTCCTCAAATTTTTTCCCTCTTGCAATCAGGTTGCCGAAGCAGTCATACACAAGGCTTTCGCCGTCAAAGGGTATTATATTCTTCCCATTATCAGCAGCGCCGACAGTATTAAGGTAGATGAAAGGCAAACCATTTTCTTTAATATGCCTTGTTATTATGCCCTCCCTTTTTGCGAATTTCCCCGGAACAAAAGGCGAGGCATTTATGTTAATAATAACTTCTGCGCCCCTTTCTGCCAGTTCCCTGACTGGTTTGATTTCATAATCATCATCCCACATGTCCTCGCAGATAGAAACCCCCAGCTTTGCAATCCTGCCTTTAATTTTAGCCTCTATTGGCTTTCTTTCTTCCCCCGGAGAAAAATATCTCTTGTCATCAAAGTACCTGTAGTTTGGCAGAAGTGATTTATGTGCTATGCCTATAATTTTGCCGTCCTGCAGAACTGCTGCAGCATTATACTTCCTGATTTTGCCGTCTTCATTTCTTTTCTTCCCGTCATAATCAATAAATCCGACAACAACAGCAATGCCTCCTGCGTTTTTGGCAATCTCACCCAGCATCTTCTTGTTGGCAGCAACAAACTCCCTGTCCTCTATCAAGTCAGAGATGCAATAGCCTGTTATCGCCATTTCTGGAAAAATAACCATGTCTGCCCCTTTATCTCTGGCAGCAGCTATCTCTCTGATTATAGTTTCTGTGTTTCCTCTTAAGTCACCTGTTACAGGGCTTATTTGAGCAAGCGCGATTTTCATTTTCCACCTCCCGGCTTTTTATCATTTGATTTTTCAAGCATAAAATAAAACTGGTGCGCTAACAAATCCGGAAAGAGCGAGCAGAATGCTTTCCAGCCGGGCATTGTCTCCTTCGGAAATCCTTCTACAACATCAGAAGGCCTGAAATCAAATAAATAAACATCCAGCCCTGCCATTTTAAAAAGCCTTTCCCATTCCCCTATTTTTAACAGGTTTGCATGAGTCTTATGGTACAGCTTAAACCTGCCGTATTCTCCGTTATTTCTTAATTTATCCACCATGCCGGCAACGCTTCTTCCGTTTGGCAATGTGACAAGAGCCCTTCCTTTGGGATTTAGCAGATACTCAATCTTTTCAATAACGCCTGCTGGATTTTCCAGATGCTCAAGAAATTCAGCTGCTACTATTGTATCAAATGTTCCAAGATTCTCTTTAAGCACTTCCTTGCCTGTATTTGCAATATCCAAAAAATAAAATTCATTAAACTCTTTTTCAGATTTAAGCGCTGCCCTGGCTGATACATCCAAGCCAACCTTTCTTTTTATCCTTATCTCAGAAGTGACAGGATGATATCCACAGCCAATATCCAAAAGAGAGCTGCCTTTTGCATATTTATTGATGAATTCCACCCTCTGCCTTGCTGGCTTCCAGTTATCATATGGAAAATCGCCAAAACGATTGAAATACAGAGGATTTTCTTTTACCTGCCTTTTCAGCTCCTGTTCAAGGCTTGGAATTCGATTCAGGGCAAATCCCGCATTTTTTATTGCTGTTTCCATTTTTTATCCTCCCATTTTGGAATTCTCTCGATTTTTTCTTGTGTTTCAGTTGTGTATTCAACCAGCCCGCATTTTTCACATGTTCTTTTCCACCTGTCGGTGGTTGTTGCTGGAACATCTAGCGGGCCCCTCCAGTCTACCCCCATTGTGCCTGGAGGGTCGCCTGGAATGATATAAGCAGGGGTATAAATTGGGTCATATACACTTTCAGATTTGTGGAAGCATGAATTTTCATAGTTCTTAAGTTCGCTTTCAGCTCTTAAAAATTTGCTCTTCAGCTCTTCAACAAGCTCTCGTAATTCTCTTGCTTTAGGTTCCATTTTAACTTTTTTTGCCTCCTAATCTTTCCTCCAAAACATCTCTTGTTTTCACAAATTTAGCGCCTGCTTTTCTCATCTCCTGAATAGCTGTTTCAGTTGTTTCAGGAGCAACGCCCTTAATCGCGTCCTCAACAACATAGCACTGAATTCCTCTTTTCTGCATTCCTAAAACTGCTGCCTTGACGCAATAGTCAGTTGCAACGCCGTAGACTACTGCTTCCTTTGGTTTTATTAAGCCTAAAAGACAACCAAATGCAGGATTTGTAAAAACATCATAGGATTGTTTTTCAAAATAGGTTGGGATAAATCTGCAACCTTTTTCTTCAGTTTTTTGAAATCTTAACATCAATGAATCGACTCTACATGCCCACTCTATCTGGCCCCAAACATCCATTGACTCTGACAAATGAGGAATATAGATGCTTTCATCCCCATCCCTGCAAGTCATCATTAAATCTGCAACTCTGGCATCTTTTATTGTATAGAGTAAGGTTTCTCTTATTTTTGTTTCACCGATTGTTCTAGCCATGCAATGGTCTGGAAAAGGCCCACCCCTTCTTTGCAGTTCTCCTTCTCTGTCTTTGTATTCTTCAGTGCCGAAATGCCGGTCAACAGAGCCAACTACAGCTATTCCGTATGCTTTTGCATGTACTGTCAATTTCTCTAAATTTGGCTTTATCAGCTCTGCATCAGGGACATACAATGCCCATTTTTTGTTCATGAAATCTTTTTGCGTGTCTACATCATAAAATATTCTCATCTTTCTTTGCTCCATATTTTTATGTCAAGAACACTTGACAAAACTCCATCCTTTAGGATGGAGTTGTGTTCTTGAGCATCCAAAAAACAAGGGGCTTTACAAACCACACCTTTTAAGGCTTCAAAGTTCTTTGAACTTTGACAGTCATCAAAAATCATAGATTTTTGAGATGTGGTGGCACATTGTTTTTTTGATTTTTTCTTTTTGCATTTTCTCCCTATTTGCTGTATTCTTCTATGCACTCCCCGTATCTGTTTATAATCATCTTAAGCTCCGGATTAACATAGCCTCTTTTGGCATAAGCCCGTTTTATGCACTCAAGCGCAAAAAGGTTTTCCTCGCATACTTCATCCTTTAAAACCTCCAGCACCATAAGAGGCAGAATATCCAGATTCCCCGGATTTTTTACTGCTTCCTCGCCTGTTAATTGCTCTATGTTTTTCATCTTATTTTACCTCCTTCAGCCTGCTTGTTTTAATTTCAGGCCTGCCAACCTTGTGCATCTCTACCCACTTGTTTTGCTTTTCGCTGAAATATGCAACAATATCAGCAGTTGCCATTATCGGGTTTGCAATGCTTCCTGTGCCTATGGCTGTGAATAAAGGCAGGCCGTATTTATCCTGAAATATCCTGTCAGCGCTAACAAAGGCAGTTGTTTTTTCTGCATTAAATCCGCTTGACACAACAAATTCCAGGTTTCCAATACCCTCATTAACCATTGCCTTTCTTAATGCCCATACTGCAGCGATGCTGACTCCCTTTCCTTTAAGGTATTTTTCAGGAACATCAAGATTAGGCAGCTCAGCCTCAATTTCTCTTGCTCCCTGCGCATAGTTTTCTCCGCATGTGTCTATTCTTACGCCGTGAAGCCTGTCCTTCAATGCCTTTGCTGTTGCTATTGTGTCATCTATCTCCCTGTTGAATGTGTCTATCAAAACAACTCTCGGCACTGCCTTGTCTATATTCTTGTCAAAGCCCTTTGCTGCTTCAACAGTTGCATTTCCGTCAATATTGTTCTCATGCATCCAGGCAGCATAGGTTACAGTCAGTGCATGCGGAATAGTTCCCCTGCCTTTTGCGCCCCATGCCCTTGCTCCTGCATCAGTTGAAGTCCCGGCAAAGCCGGCTTCCTTGCATATTCCTGCTATCTCCTCATCTAAAGAATAATGAAAATGCCTTGCTCCAAAATACAGGACAGTCTTGCCCTGAGCAGCCTTTACAATGGCTCTTGCTTTTTCTCTGACATCGCCCATATAAATCTTTCCTGTCAAGCCACCGGAAATCATGCCCAAATACCCTGTTTCCAGCTCAACCAAATTCTGCACCCTTCCTTCCAGCTTAATCAAAGGCTCGCAGGGCTCGTAGAGTTCTCCGTCTTTTAGGGCATATGCTCGTGCTTTGTTTCCTGCAACATTCCTGGCAAAATCCACAGCCTCATCAACCCCTCTTGCTGTATTGCCCTTTCTTGCAAAACCCTGGTATCTTACAAGAGGGTTTATGCCTTCTGCTTCAAGTATCTGCCTTGTCCTTGAAAAATACTTGTCAGTGTATTCCCTGTATTGCTCAGCAATGTTTATCTGTCCCATTTTTCCTATATCTTATTGTATTATTTACAATAAGATATAGTATATATTACACTATTTAAGCATTGTGGTGGTGGAGAATACATATATTATGGTAGGCAATTCAGGTTTATATAACACTCTAAAATATATTTTGCAGTATATATGTTACAGTAAAAAAAAAAATAAAATTGCAAAAAAATTTATAGGCGGCGGCACATTATTTTTTAATCAGCAAAGAGAGCCCTTTTACTGAAGTACATAAAAGGGCTCTCCTCTGTTGCTTGCTTTAGTTGGCTCCAAACCCGCCAAGCGCAGTCTGGCTGAATGTTTTTGCGCTCTGGCTTGCGCGGACAGCGCTCTGCGAAAATACCCTGAATGCCCTGCGTATCTCGCTCTGGGTTTTATCCGGCGTCAGAATCCACTCATCGCGAATTCCCATGTTCTTAAACACCTCATGGAAATCAGTGGCGCCGTCATCAATGCCCATTGCAGCAATAATGTGTGTCTCCTGCATCAGCATGTCCTTGATGAGGTTTGCGCAGTCTTTTGCATTGTTGCGGACAGAGCATTCGTCATGGCCGTCTGTGACAAGAAGAGTTACTGCGCGGAC
>DATDUA010000097.1:0-14167 GCA_035290605.1 Candidatus Nanoarchaeia archaeon | reverse complement strand
GAGCAAAACCAGACATCTCAGACAAACCAGAGCATTCCAACAATCATTCTCGCATATCCTTTGGAGATTTCATGGGGCGAAAGCGCAAGCATTGAGATTTATGCATATAACCTTGATGAGGCAACATATGACGCAAAGATTTATATTTCTGACAATGGCGGCGTGATATCTGAAACATACAGCTTTGATGAGGCAAAATTCAAGTCATCTGTGTACTATGTCCTCGGAGCTTTTTCAGGGAATTCATCAAGAAAGAATTTTACAATAAGGACAAAAGAGGAATCTGAATTTACAGGAGAGGCAAATATCTCTGCAAAAATCAGAAAATCAGGCACTGACAGCATTTACCTTGAATATTCCGGAAGGATAAAGGTAGTTGAAGCGAAAAGCGGGAGCAGCAACAGCAGTGAAAGCATTGCAAAAAGCGCAGATGCAGGCGCGGGCGGAAATGGCAGCGAGGGGATTATAAGGCTTAACACGCTTGCAACCGAGAGCAAAGAGGATTTGGAAGAGGCTGGCAAAGAGGGCGGGATTTTATTCATGTCCAAAAGGGAAATGATAAAGAAGTACCTGATATATGCATTCGCTGCATTCCTTGTTGCGCTGATTATAGTATTATTTAAATACCTAAGGATTTAGTTAAATTTATCAAATTCATGCATCAAAAAAACAACGGGGCACCACACACTAAAGTGTGTGGTTTGTAAAGCCCCTTGTTTTTAGGATGCTCAGAAATTAAAGTGGTAATGTTACGTCCGCATCATAAATGATGCAGTTTAATTTCTGACATTAAAAAGAAAGATGACAGAGGGGATTCGCGCAATAATCATGCTTGAGATACTCGGCAGGCCTGCTGAATACATAATTGAGAGCATGGAAAGCATAATAAAGAGGATTGGCGGGGAGAAAGGCACAAGGGTAATAACAAAAAAGGTTCATGAGGCAAAAGCTGTCGAGAAAGCGAATAACCTTTTCACAACATTTGCAGAGGTTGAGGTTGAAACAGACAGCATTGACGCATTCTTCAGGATAGTGTTCACATACAACCCGTCACATATTGAGATTGTTTTCCCGGAGCATGTTATTCTGGAGAATTCAAGCCTTAACCTGATTGCCAATGAGATAGTAAGAAAGCTGCACCAGTATGACGAAATAGCAAAGGTTCTGAGCGTGGAGAACAACATCCTGATGAACAAGCTAAGGCAGGCAGGAATCTCAATGGTTTCACCTACCCCTGTGACAGCTGCCCCTGCAGATGCAGTTAGCAAGCCCGCCAGGAAAACCAAAGCAGGAACGAGAAAAATTAAGCCAGGCAGGGGAGAGAAAGGCGGGAAGAGAAAATAATATTTTATAGTAATAGTGCTATTAGCAGAAAACGCCTGACATTTTACTTCTTCACAAAATCGAATTCTAAATTTGTAAGTTTAGTTTTTACTTCAGACTTAGCCGGAAACTCCCGTATTATGTCTAAAGAGTTTATGTAGTGATTAGAATAATCAATTTTTGTTAGTTTTGAACAAAATTTTAATAATTCAAGAATATCAAAAGATAAATTTTTCTGATTGGGAGCGTTCATTAATTTATCGTTCGTCGCGCTAATTTCCCAGTTTTGTTTGTCAAGAACCAGTTACATTCTATATCTCCCGGCTTCTTCCTTTTTAGATGCCTCTTTTCACGCCTTCCTCGGCTTTCTTGTAAACATCTGTTATCTCTTTTTTTGGCGCTTTCTTGAACTTCATGAACAAAAGCAGGGCAATGATTATTAGTGCAAAAAGGATTATGAAGCCTATAATCTTGCCGCTTGATGAGCTCTTGGGCTTTTCCTGCTCTGCTTCTTTGCATGTGCCGCCAAAGCAGCATATTCCGCCTGATGCAAGGTATGACTTGTCTCCGCCATCGCAGTATTCACTAGCCTGGCAGATTGTTTCGCCTTCTTCGTTGCATTCTGCTGCCGGAATATCCTCTGGAATTGACGAGAAATCCTCTGTTATGTTTACCTCAAAGTAGAATATGGCAGAAAAATTCCCTGAAATTGACTCTGCCTTTATTGTTCCATTAAAAAAGCCTTCATCTGCTTCATTGATTGTTATCTCAATGTCCTGGCTTGATGCCGGCTCTATGCTGCCTATGAAGTCCGGAGAAATAGAGATTATGCCCTCCAGCTCGCTGCTATAGCTGAAGCTTATGTCTTCAATTGCCCCTGTATGCAGGCTCATGAGAGATATTATAAATTTGAATGGCAGCTGCTCCCTGATTAAGCTTAAATCATTTATGCTGCCAGGATTAAACCTGAGGGATTCCTGCTGTGGAATTTCATAGGTATTTTCCTCGACAGAGGCATTAGATGTGTTTGCCACTCCTGAAGATGACTGGTTTGTTGAATTTAGTGATACATTTGTTTGCGCAGTATAGCTGGAAACATTTGAGGCATTGCCCTGCTGCGACTGGTTTTGCGCTGCCTCCTGTGAGGGATAAGCTAAAACAGGAAGAGAGTATGATGTTTTTTCTCCCTGCAGCGAAAGCGAGAGTTCTGCAAACTCATCAATGTTGTTGGATGTAAATACTGCTGTTCTTGAGTCAAGCGGCGGCAGTATTATTGTTTGCTGAGCGCCCTGAAAGCCTGCTTTTATCTCTGTAAAATTATCTTTTTTGTTTGCGAGCCTTATGTTAAACTCGCTTCCCTCGCTTGCAAGGATGAAGCCGGGGTTGACAGAGAATTCTGCCTTTTCTTCAAGGACTGTGAAGTTTTTTGAGACATCTGCCTCTTTTGCAATTCCGTTTTCCCTGTACTTTACATTCTTTATTACAAGCGTGTAGTTTCTTGCTGTGTCAGGGACAGCATAAATGTAAAATACATTGCCTGCCAGAACAGCATCATAAACCATGTTTACAAGGACATGCCCGCGATAAAAGAAGACGTCCTGCGGCGACAGGGAAGATGAAAAATTTGCCTCAAGCCTTGCCATAAGCGTCTCGCCTGAATTGTATGCCTGCCTGCTTAGCTGGATTTCAAGAGCATTAACATTTATTAAAGAGGAAATAAAAAATATCAGCAGCAGAAAAAACAGGAAGGGGCAATTCTTATTGAACTTCTTTGAATCTGGCATCTTAATTATCTGCAAGGTGATTTATATAAGTATATTATTAGTTGTATCCGGAAGTATTTAGATTATCCTGCTATTTTTCTTTGCAATTCATTCCTGTTCTCTTTGTTGCATATGCCATTGCTGCGCATAACTGCCAATATTTTCTCTTTTATTTAGCATGCATTATCCCCTTTTTCTATTTGCAGAAGTTTTATTTATGATTATTTAATCACTTGCTCATCTCCCTGAGCTTCTTGAAGGTTTCATCCAATTCCTTGTCTGTCTGCGGGCTTGTCTGCCTTGCAGCTGCAGGAGCCCTGAAGACAGGAGCTGGCTGTGCCTGAGGCTGCCTTGTTATCATTCTTGGCATAGGCCTCGCTGGAGGAAACATTGGAGGGAATGGCGGCCTTGATGCAGGAGGAGCAGGGCCTGTCCTGCCTTTTCCCTTAAATTTGAACAAAAGCATTCTTATCTTTTCCCTGAACAATATGCCCAGAACAACAAGCACGATTAAGACTACAATTATGACAACAATCCATGGGAATTTTCCTGCTTTTGGCTGGCAGCACAGCTTGCCTGTATCGCATGTTCCAGAATAATCTTTTGCCTCTTCTTCATCTATATCACATCCTGTCCTGCACCCAAATCCTTTTTTCTCGCACTCATTTCTTGCATCAACGCATGTCCCGTCACAGCACTCTTCCCCAGCCCTTATGTCGCTGGCTCCTTCAATCTCATCACCATCGCAAACCTTTGTTCCTGTGCATTTTGCCCCTCCAAGCTGGGAGCATGTCTTGACTGCGCAGTCTCCCTCACTCTTGCAGCATACGCCATATTCAACATCGCTTGCATTGAGAACCCTGCTTGTCTTGCATGTTTCTTCTTCCTGGCACTCAATGCCTTTCAGCTGCGAGCATGTCTGAGGCGGAAGTGTGCAGCCATTCTTCTGGCAGCATTTTCCAAATGAAACATCCTTTGAATTAAGTATTTTTTCTGAAGGGCATATCTTGGTTGTAGGGCACACCTCCCCATTCAGCTGGGAGCATGTTTTGTCCGGCACAATAGTCACATTCTGCGTGCAGCATACCCTGCTCGACGAGCAATAGTAATCCAAAACACTTCCGCTTGCATTTGTGCATTGAGTTTGAGTAATGCTAAGGCAGAATGCCCCTACCTCTTCGCAAAATACGCTCTCCGTTGTTGTCTGGTTTATAATAGTTATGGTTGCTGTTGCATTCTTTGATGGATTTGCCTGGCTGACTGCAACAACATTGAAGGTTCCTGTAATGTTAGGCGCTGTATAAAGCCCTGAAGAGGTTATAATGCCCCCATTTGATTCTGAAATATTCCATGTAACTGCTGTGTTTGTTGTTCCTGTCACGCTCACTGTAAACTGCTGTGTCTGGTTGCGCAGCAGGGTTACGCTTGATGGGCTTATGCTGACACTAATCTGCTCTGGCGGCGTTGTTGATATTGTAACAACAGCAGAGGCATTCTTTGACTGGTTGCTCTGCAGAGCAGCTATTATCCTGAAAATACCTGTAATGTTAGGAGCTGTGTAAAACCCTGACGCATTTATTGTTCCGCCGTTTGTATCATTTATGCTCCATACAACATCTGTCTGCGAAGTTCCTGTGACATTTGCTGAAAAGTTATATGTTGCATTTGGCATGAGTGTTATATAAGCAGGAATTACAGAGATTGTTACTGCCGGCGGAGAGATTGGCGCCTTTGGCCATGCAGAATAAAGCACAAATGCAGTATCCCTTACATTCTCATTGTTCCAGCACCCGTCGCTGCCCTGAACACTTGGATTAAGCAGGTAGTTTGATGCGCTTGTTGGTATTGAGGGATATAAAGACAGCAGGGCGAGCGCAGTATCATAGAAAACATTGTAAACATCATAAGGCGAAACAATATCCCAGTATCCGCTTGATGACTGCTTGCTGCTTACAGATGTCCTGTAGTCTGATTTTGCTGTTAAAAGGTACAAGAATGCTTCCGGGAAATACTGCCTGTTTGAATCAGCAAATGCGATAATGTAAGGAATAAATGCGCTCGTATCTCTTCCTGTTTTCTGCAGCGCATATGCTGCCCATGCACTTCCCTCATAATTGCATGCGCCTGACTCAGCAAAACATAAGATGCTTATCTTCTCCTGCGTTGTTCCGCCGTTAGGCGCAGAATGCGTTGTGTCAGAGACATAGATTGTTGAGTCTAACTTGTACAGAAGTGTAGTCCTGAAATCATAGCCGCATGATATTGAGAATTCCCTGTTCTGGCATGCGGAGGATATCTGAAGCCAGTAGCCAGCGGGGTCAAGAGGCAGGCAGGAGCCAGCACCGCCTGAAAGCGTCTTGTCATCCCTTACAGATATTGAGTAAGGAGTTCCATCATAAGTGAGCGTGCAGGTTGTGGCATTGTCCGGGTCAACCTGCAGAAACCATTCCAATCCGCTTGGAGTTGCGTTTGCTGCAGAGAGCCAGTTTGCTGCTGCTGTTGTATCCTCGCCGGCATTGTCGAGGGCAAGAACAGCCAGCGCTGTATTTCTCAGGCTGCAGCTTCCGGAAGGCCAGCACTCATTTGCCTGCCCCCTGGCTATAAGCTCGTCTCTCACTAAAGGCAGCATTGAATAATTGTAAGAAAGCGCAAGCAGAGAGAATGAAAGCTCCTCAGGTGTAATTGTGGAAATGCGGGAGTTTACCTCTGTTGTCAGGCAGGCATAGCCCTTGTCGATTGCTGTCTGGTTCTGCGCTGACACAACAGATATAAATAAAAATGCAAGGATTAAGATAATGCATACTTGTTTTTCACTCTTTTTGCTTCTCTTTTTATTCATGAAATTTTAAAGAATAATGGCTTTAAAATACTTTCGCTGAATGCAACTCCTGCTTTTATTCCTGCTCAATGGCTGGTCTCAAGGCTTCTGCCCTTCCTCTCACTATCGCCGAGTTATCATCATGCAGCTTTTTCCATGCCCTGACAAATCCAACCTCCTCATCATTTTCATAATCCCACGAGCTGAAAAGGCCATCTTCTTCGCCAACATAAACTGTTTCATTTGTTTGGCTGGAAGGAGTCACTTTTGTTGCTACATAATAAAATTTCCAGCCATCAGTATGATATGTATATGTCTCAGTGGTTGTATAAGAATCACCATCAAAATCATATTTAGTAACATTCCTGAATCCTGTATGGCTGAATCTTTTGTGCTCTTTATCATGGCCTGAAACATAAACATAGTATTGCTCGTGCAGCTCATTATAATAATTTTTTAACATTTGAAGCTGGCTGTCACCATCTTTTATCAATCCAACAGCTTTTCTTTGTTTGCCCTGCAGCTCTTTGTAGCTTACTACAGGCATTTTTCCGTCATGCTTTTGAGGCCTGTACCACAGCAGCTGGTCGTTCAGGGGCATAACCTGCATGTAAGAATTTTCAGCATCATGATAAATTTTCAGCGCATTGTCACTAACCCTTTCGCTCCTTCCGCGCTTTAATATGTGCTCAAGAAAAGGCTGAGAGTGAATCAAGCTGGTGCCGAGGCTGTTATGCAGTTCCTTATCAAAAATTTTCAGTTTTTCTTCCAGCTCTTCGCTCCATGCTGGAATTTGCCTGAACAGCTCTTCAGGAAGAATTGAAAGCCTTTCACTTTTCTCTTTTTCTTCGGGCTTGTAGGGGGATTTTAGCTTGGCAATAAGATAAAGCTCATTTGCCCATACCTCATTCCTCATGTCTCTCTTACCCTCGCAAAAGTCCATAACCTCTTTCAGCTCCTGCTCCTCTCTCTTCATAACATCAATCAGCGTCTCTCTCCTGCCGGACTTTAACCCAAACCTTGAATCCAGATTTGTCCTTACATCATCATACTTTTTTCCCTCAAATAGCTTATTGTTTTCGGCAATCCCTTCCTTAATGCCTGCTTTTTTCCCGCCGGAGTCTGAGATTTCAGCATATGGCTTTTCTCTCTCTTCGTCAACCAGCAGGTAAGAATTTACCTCAACAACCTCTCTTGCCTTGGCAAGGGTTGTGTCAAATTTTATAAACTCTGATTCTGCTGCCTTGACAAGATTTCTTGCCTTGACCCTCTTATATGCTGTTTTTGCATATGGAAAAGAAATCACACTGCCAAGTGCAAGCGCTGCTGCCAGCCCGAGGGCTATTATTCTTTTTCCCATCTTAATATTATCAGAACTCTTTTGCCAACAGGACTATTATCTCTGAGTTTAAAAAACTATCTTTTTTTGCTTCACTGCCTTCTCTGATTTATCTGCGCCTTGTATTTCTTTATTGTGTAATTCACAGGATTTTTTATCCTGGAACAGAACTCGTCCTTTTCGCAGACAAAAATGGCATTGTAATAATCCTTGTCGCAGTTTGGGGGCAGCACTCTTTTCTGCCTGAAGTGCCATGAAAGCTGCGAGGAAACATAGTTCTGGGCAAGCGGCTTTGGATTTTTTTTATTCCAGCTGTCTATCCTTTTCTCAATATCCTTCTGCTCAAGGCTTAAGGAGCGGAAAAAATTAATCAGGATAAACAGGGCTCTTTTCCTTCCGTCTTTCATGCCTTCAAGTATTTTCTTGACGCAGGGAGGAAACATCTCTTCCTTTACATCCCTCAGAATGACTTCGCTGTATTCTCTTTTATCCTCGCCTTTTTCATCCCGAGGTTTTCTGCCTGCGCTTTCCTTATTCCAGTCAAGCGCCTGAATTAAAAGCTCTCTTGCCTCGCCTTTTTCTGCTTTTGGCATAAAGCTCATCGGCTTTATCTTCAGAGGATTGGCGTCATTCGGGCTAAAATTCAGGAGCTTTTCCTTGGGAACAACAACGCTTGAAAGGCATGTCTTTTCATGAAGAGAATAAGGCATTCTAAAAAGATGCCGCGGCGAAACAAGCACAAGGTCTGGCATGACTTTCTTCACAGCATCGCCCACCTCTTCCTCACCTTTTATATACTTGCTTGTTTTTCCAGTTGTCATCTCGCTTATTCTCTCTACAAGCTGTTTTTTAATAAGCTCATTCAGGTATTTTGTGATAATGCGTGGCCATTCGGGAAACATGCTGCTTGTTTTGACATTGTTGATTTCCTCTGGAAATGCCTGCCAGGGAACAATAAGATGAAATCCTTTATTGCCTGAAAATTTTACGCCTGCATTCTTAACGCCATGAAAACCCAGCGCCTCAACAATAAGCTGCGCGGCAATCCTGCTGTAGTCCAGATATTTGCTGTCTATATCTATCAATAAATCCCATCCTTTTCTTAAGCTGTTTAAGGATTCTGCATCCATCTCTGTTGAAAGCTGCAGCGCATCATGCCAGAGCTCCTCTGAACAGTGAAGAGATGTTGCGCCTTTCCTAATCATTTCAAGCATGTCTGATTTATATTGCAGGGAGTCTGGGCGCCTGCCAAAGCCCTCAAAATACCTTGGCACAACCTCCCTGTCTTTTGAGAAATCAAAAATAGCATCCTGCACATCCTGCCTTGAATAGTAAGAGAGCGCAATCTGCCTTATGCGCTTTTCTGCCTCAGAGATTTCTTTTTTTTCATCATTATCCCTGCCTTCTTCAGGCTTTTCTTCAGGTTTTTTTTCATCCGCGCCAGCCATGCTGGCTGAAAGGCTTTGCTGTTTAAATAGTTTTTCAGCATGACAGATTTTTAAAGGATATTTCACAGAACAACTAATTATATTCTTAATCTATCAATATCATCAATTGATATCCAGGCATTCATCAAGCCATATCCTTTTTTGTTAATTTTAAATGGTTTTATTTTCTGGGCATTCCCCAGGAATATTAAAATACAGAATTTTTTATCCTTTACCTCCTTAATAAAATTCAAATTAATGCCTATAAGGCTTCCATACTCTTTAACTATTTTATAAATAGTGCCTGAATTTAAATTTTCATAAGTTAAAATTCTTTGGACATTTGCTTTTGCAGAAACAGGCTCTCCAGATTCCTTAAAATAAATGGTGTCTCCTTCAGAAATGCGCCCAAATGGGGGCTTTTTGAATTTATACCACCGGGATTCAATCTTTTTCTCTCCTGAAATAATCTTGCTTAGAAGCTTTCTCTTTTTTGAAAGAATTGCCAAATGCTCCATGTCAAAAACTCTGGGCTAAGCCATAGAGCGTATTTAAGTTTTTGAGCATCTCGAAAATCTTTTGATTTTCGACGACTATCAGAAACAAAGTTTCTGAAGCTATCAAAAATGCTTTTGCTTTCTGTGAACTGAAACAGACGAAGTGTTCGAAGATCATTTTTGAAGTCTTACAGGCTCTTTGACAGAATAACCTCTGATTTATTTAAAGTATATAAATAGGCTTGGGCTTCAGGATTATACCCCCTTTTTATTAAAAATTGAATCATCTCAAGATTATCCTGGTGAGTGTCCACCTGAATTCTCTTGAAGCCTGTTGATTTAGCAAAAGAATAGAGCATTGATTCTAAAGCAGAGCCAACCCCAAAACGCTGGTGAGTTTGTGCCACTCTAAAATTCTTAATCTCAAGAACATTTTGGCTTCCTTTTAAATTCTGAAATATCAAATCGCCAATAATTTCATTGTCAAGCGCAGTCGCGTAAAATGCTTTTTTTTCTTTCAATTCGAGCTGCCTTCTGCATTTCTCCAGCCATGCAAAATAATCAGGATAATCCATAGGAAACTGGCGGATAAATGCATATAGCCTCTGAACCTCTTCAGGACTGGTTAGCAATTGAATTTTGTGAATCATATATCAGGATATTTTGGCTAAGTTTATATATTTTGGCATGGGCTTCGGAGAGCATAAGAAGAAGGGAGTATTTTTTCGCTTGTTTTTATCACTGCATTACAACAAAGCTTAAAAATACGTTCTTTCTTGTAGAGTCATGATAATAAAATTGGATGAGACCAGAATTTTTGCAGATGTTATCTCTATAATTTCTGAGCTTGTGACAGAGGTTAAGCTGCAAATTGATTCCAGCGGAATGGGCGTTGTTGCAATAGACCCCGCAAATGTCGCCCTTGTATCTTTTAAAATACCTGCAAACGCATTTTCGCAGTTTATTGTTGAAAAGGAAACAATCGGATTAAACCTTGACAACCTCAAGGCAGTGCTGAAAAGGTGCTCTCCAGGAAGCTCGCTGATTATGCAGACAGAGGACAACACATTAAGGATAGATGTTCATGACAGGATAAAAAGAAGATTTGTTCTTGCGCTGATTGACATTGACGCAGAGGAAAAGTCAGTTCCGCCGCTGGACTTTACAGCAGGCATTGACATAAATTCCGGGGACTTGATAGATTCCATAGAGGATTGTGCCATTGTTGCTGATTCGTGCTCGTTCATAACAAAAGATAACAAGTTCATCATCGAGGCGAAGGGCTTGAATTCAGCAAGCTCTGAATTCTCAACAGATGAGGTGGCAATAAAAGGCGAGAGCGCAAAATCAAAATACAGCCTTGAATACCTGCAAAAATTCATAAAGGCGGCAAAGCTTACAGACAAGGCAAAGATACAATTCTCAAACGACTATCCACTGAAGCTTGAGTTCAGCACTCCAAGAATAAACCTGTTCTTCATCCTTGCGCCGAGGGTTGAGACTGATAATTAGCGCGAGAGAAAAATTGATTCTGCATTTTGGGGGCACAATTCTATCATATTTCTATATAATTCCGTATATTTCTATATAATCTAATATATTTCTATATATTTCTATATAATCTAATATACTTCCAATTATTTCTTTTACTTATTTAGAAATAAAAAGATTTATAAAGATGGTTGACTATGCTTAGTTAATGGCAAAAAAGAAGGTAACCCTGAGCTTAGACTCCAAGACTTACGATGAGTTTAAAGAGTACTGCAATAAAAATGCAATTATGCTTTCTAAGAAAATAGAGATTTGGATTAAAAACTTTTTAGATGAGGCAAAAAATGACAAGAACAAAAAATAGAGGCATTTTAAGCAGAAAATCGCGCAGGGCGAACTCGCGCTTTGACTTCATTAATACAAAATTAAATATTGCAAAGTCAAAACGCTCTACTCACGTTTGCGCTCAAGATAAAACATTAAATTTACACTCGCGCAAACGCTCGCAAGTCACCATCTTCATCATAGTGGCAATCATCATTGTCGCCGCCATTATAGGATTTTTTGTATTTTTCAAGCCGAAAATCCTAACTCCGCCACAGATAGAAAGCCCTGAGGCATACATAGAAAAGTGCATGGGAGACGCAGCAGAGGATGCTATTGATATTTTAAGCCAACAGGGCGGGGACATAGAGCCAGCACACTATATTATATACCAAAATGAAAAGGTAAGGTATCTCTGCTATACTGTGCTGTATTACACAAAATGCACAAATCAGGAGCCGAGCCTGAAGGCGCATGTTGAAAGCGAGATAACAGGCTATGCCCTGCCTATGCTAAAGAGATGCGTCTCGAGCCTGAAGGCAGATTTTGAAAAGCAGGGCTATGCTGTTCAGGCAGATGTTGAGAACATTGCCCTGAAAACAGAGATAATGCCGAAGAATGTCGTGCTAAACGCAGAGTTTGAATTCAGCGCAACAAAAGGGGAAACAACAGTCAGCAGAAACAAGTTTGAGGCAGTATTAAAAGAGCCGCTGTATGAGCTTTTGGACTTGACAAGAGAGATTATAAACCAGGAGGCAAAGTTCGGGTATTTTGAGCAGGTAGGGTACATGATTTTATACCCTGATTACAGCCTTGAAAAGGACAACACAGAAGAAACAAAGATTTATACGCTAAAGCAGAGGGATACAGGAAGAGAGTTTGTTTTTGCCCTGAGAGGCTATGTGCTGCCTGCGGGGCTGTGAGCAAAAAAGCTAAAATCAAGAAAACAACAAAAAAATAAAGATGAGAAAAGAAACAGAAAAAAACAGAAAGGCTGCAGAGAAAAGGGCAATATCCTTGGTTGAGATTTCAATAATGATTATCTCAACATTTGCATTTGCATTCATAATAGCAGAAACAAGCAATGTTTTTGGCGGGGGAGTTGGAATTGCGTCTGCCCAGACTGCAACTCCTGTAACATGCTGCGAGAGATCTGTCAATGAAACATGGTGCTATGAGTCTGCCTCAGAAAGCGAGTGCAACAGCAATTACATGACAAACCCTAATGCGCTTTGCTCTGAGACATCATTCTGCAGGCTTGGATGCTGCTATGACAGCAATGAGGGAACATGCTCAAGAAACAGCCCTGAAACCCTATGCGAGGAGTCAAATGGAGAATTCACCTCAAACAATGCAGACTGCAACCTGCAACAGTGCACGCAGGGATGCTGCCTTATAGGCGATAATGCAAACTATGTTACAGAGCAGCAATGCAAGAGGCTGGCTGAATACAATGGAGTGGATTACAGCACCCAGGCTGAGTTCACCTCTGCAAACAATGAACTAGAATGCCTCGTAAGGGCTGGATTGCAGGAGCAGGGCGCATGCGTGTTTGAAGATTCTGATGGGGAAAGTGCATGCACATTCGGGACAAAGCTGGAATGCACCGGCTCAAGCGGAATAAGGTATGGGTATGAGTTTTACAATGGAATGATGTGCACAGCTCCCTCTCTAAATACAATCTGCCAAAAAACCGAGAACACAATATGCGTTGAAGGAAAGGATGAAACCTATTTTATAGACAGCTGCGGAAATACTGCCAATATATATGATGCCTCAAAGATTGACGATGAGGCATACTGGACATATTATTATACAAAAGAGCAGAGTTGCGGCGCAGGCGCAACAGACGGAAATGCAAACTCTGCCTCGTGCGGAAACTGCGACTATCTTGCAGGAAGCAAATGCAAGGGGTACAGGACAGGAAAGGACACAAAGCCAGATTATGGGAATTATGTCTGCAGGGATTTGGACTGCCCAGATACCTCTGACGGAACAGACAGGTGGCATGGAGAGTCATGGTGTGAGTATGATGGAAGCATTGGCAATGGAACAGACATTGTCGGCTCAAGGCACTGGAGGCATTACTGCATTGAAGGTGAAGAAAAAGTAGAGCCATGCGATGATTTCAGGCAGTCCATATGCGCAGAGCAGCAAACTCAGGCTGCAGACAGCAGCATGTTCAGCAGCGCGGCGTGCGTTTATAATGACTGGAGAAGCTGCCTGTCTTACAATGAAGAGACAGGCACTGCAGAGGAAAACTGCAAGGCAAATCCCCATTGCTTCTGGCAGGCAGGATGGGATCCCGGGGAAGAGTGGGACACAATTAACATGTGCCTGCCGCAATATCCCCCTGGGAACTATCTTGCAAGCACAACAGAAGGAACAGCATTTTCAGCAGCAGCAGAGTGCAGCCTCGCAACCCAAAGCGTGACAGTAACAGAGGTTAAGGAGTGCAAGGTTTTTGGGTTGTTTGGAAGTGACTGGGAGTGCAAGGCAAATTGCGTTGCTGATGAAGAGGGATGGACGCAGGCAATGAACAAATGGTGCACAAGCCTTGGGGACTGTGGAGCATATGTAAATATTGCCGGTGTTGTCACAGATGGAGGATATAATATTGAAGGGGGGCAAAAATTATCAGACAGCTATCTTGATTCCCTCGTACAAAACATAATTCCAAACCCTGAAATAAAAGGATTAGTGCCAAGAGCTGAATACTCGCAAGATGCAATTGACAGCGGGGCTATGATGGCGACTGGGGCGTTGGGGGTTGGAGTATTAGCACTATCCCTATGGGAATTTGTAACTCCACATACTATAAGTGAATTTACAACTTTTGTGATGGGAGGAGAAGCCACAGGATTAGCAGCTTTCGGTCAATTCGTCGGCTCTGCCTTATCAGTTTATGCTGTTGGGCAGATTTTAGGTATGCTGGCTGGCATGACTGGGGATGAGGCAAATACCCTGTCATATATTGGAGTAGCAGCCTATGCAGGGGTTTATGTTTTTGGTGAGGGTGGAATTTCAGCTGGCGGCGGAACTATTTTTAGTTTGGGCGCATTTGCATGGGCAGTAATTGTCATGGTTGTTCTGGCAATCATTTCATATCTTGCAGGATGCAATGACACAAGAGAGCATACTATTTCCTTTACATGCAGCCCGTGGCAGCCGCCGACAGGCGGGGC
>DATDUA010000096.1:0-3802 GCA_035290605.1 Candidatus Nanoarchaeia archaeon | reverse complement strand
ATCCGCAGCTTCCGCCGGAATTGTCTGTTGCGCTGCCTGAATAGCCGAAGCCTGGCGCAGGCTCATCACCTGAAACCTTCTCATTGCACTCGCTTGGCTCATTGTTGAATGCAGAGCATATTGCTGACAAAAGGGCAGATGAGCTTCTTCCGCTTGATGCCTCTTGCCCGTTTATTATAAGTGTTGGAGAGCCCTGCACGCCATAGCTATTGCTTAGCGCGGAGTCTGATGCATAATATCCTTTTGCCTTGCCCTGCTCGCACAGGCTTAATTTTGCCGGGTCTATTCCTGCTTTTGACAGGCACCTGCTTGAATTCCCGTCCTCAAGAAAGCATTCCAGATAGCTTAGATAGCTGCCTGCCTGCTCCTCTCTTATGCAAAGCTGGGTGTATGTTTCCTGCTCTTCCTTGTCGCCATGCATGAAATAATGAACAAACCTTATCTTTGCATCAATCTTGTCTCCTAAAAGATTAAGCGCAGGAATAAGCCCTTTCTCTGCCTGCGTGCCGTAAGGGCAGTATGTCATGACAAACAGCTCAACCTTTGGCTTGGCTGACTTGACAACCTCTGTTTTGGCTGGCTGCCCTTGCCCGCTACCTGACGCGCTGGCTGAAACAGGAACAACGCCCTGAACAAACAACTGCCCGTCTTTGGTAAAATATGTCGGGACTTTTTGCCCGTTATAATTGACTATAACTTCATACAATCCATTTGTTTCACTCACAGATTCAAGTGTTACTGTTCCTTTTCCCTGCAAAAGCTGGCTGTTGACAAAACTTACTGCCTTTTCTCCGATGGATTTCTCGCTTACAACATTTCCAGTCACTCCACCCCTGAATGCAAAAACAAGAAGTATGATGCATAAAACCGCGAGAATAATTGCTGACAGCTTCCAGGGATTATCAGATAAACTAAACCCTGGTTTATTGCTGTTATTTTCAGTGTTTTCTACCATATAATTTCATATCTCTGAATGTTTATAAACATTGCTAAAGGGCATGGCCATTGCCTGCAGGAAAAGGCTTAATATGCCTGTTAAATAAAATGAAAAGCGAAAGTTTTATAAACTAATGTTTCTTTGGTGAAACAAGTGTTTCAAAAATGAAACAGGTGTTTCAAATGAATGAAGAAAAAACAGAAAAGATTTTGTCTCTTTTTTTTGAAAATCCTACTCGCGAGTTTCATTTAAGAGAGATTTCAGCACTGATAAAAGTCTCACCTGCAACAGTCTCGAGAAGACTTAAAAAATTTATTTTTCTGAAAATTCTTAGTGTTAAAAAGAATAAACCAATTCTAGAGGTTAATGCTAATCTCGAGTCAAAAATATTTTTAGAAGCCAAAAAAAATTATTATCTAAGAAAAATAAAAGAGTCGGGCTTATTAGATTTTCTCATAGAAGCTTATAATTATCCCGAGACAATTGTCCTCTTTGGAAGTTACGCAAAAGGAGAAGATACAGAAAAAAGTGATATAGACATGGCAATAATAACTGAAAAAAAGCTAAACCTAGATTTGGACAATTTTGAAAAAAGATTAAAAAGGAAAATCCACATACTTGAAATAAAGCGAAAAGAGATAAAGCCAACTCTGATGAATAACCTAGCAAATGGAATTGTGCTTTATGGATATTTAAAAGTAAGATGAAACCATTTGAAGAATTTATAAAAACAAAAGATGTGAAAAGAATTTTTCCGGACATAGAGCTTGCAAAATCTTTAGTTGAAGAAACAGAAACTAGAATCGAAATTGCTCTTGAAATGAAGTTAGATGATAAAAGGGCAAGAGTGATTTTTGAGCTGCTTTATGATTCTTTGCGTGAATTAATCGATGCATTGCTTGCTCTGGATGGATACAAATCCTACTCACATGAAGCAGCAATTGCCTATCTTAAAAAATTTTCAGATTTTTCAGATTTTGAGATATCCTCTTTAGAGAGCTTTAGAAAAATAAGAATTGCATCAAAATATTATGGTAAGCCAGCAAAAATTGAGGAGGCTGTAAGAATTAAAGAACAATTTCAAATACTAAAAGAAAAGATTATCAAAATCATAAATTCAAAATTAAAACAGAAATAAAAAGTAAAGCAAAAAAATGCCGTATGACATAATTGTGGGAAGGGATGAGGCAGACAAAAAGAGGTTTGGCAGCAGAGGGCTTGTCTATCTTGGCAAGGGCTATGTAACAATGGGCAGCTATACCTCTCTTTCTAATTTTATCTACATGGATGTCGCAAGAAGCCATGTTGTGCTTGTGGCTGGAAAGAGAGGAAGTGGAAAGTCCTACTCAATTGGCGCAATCGCAGAAGAATTGTCCAGCCTGCCTGAAGAGGAAAGAAAAAATATTGCGTCCCTGATTTTTGACACAATGGGAATATTCTGGACAATGAAATACAAGAATGAGAAAGAAAAGGAATTGCTTGCTGAATGGAACCTGAAGCCGAAAAACCTTCCTGTAAAAATCTTTGTTCCTTTTGGCTTTTTTGATGATTATGAAAAAAGAGGGCTGCCTGTTGACGAGAGGTTTGCCCTGAAGGTGAGTGAGCTGAATGCAGAGGACTGGATTGTATTGTTTAACCTGGATATAATAAATCCTGTTGCGATAACCATGGAAAGGGCAATAGCTGGGCTGAAAAACATGGGGGATGAATTTAACCTTGCCGGAATAATCAATGAAATAAGGATGCAGGAAGCTGACGAAAAAACAAAGAATGCAGCTGCTGCGCTTTTTGAGGCAGCTGAGACATGGGGCGTTTTCGCAAATAGGGGGGAAGAAGGAACCCAGATAAACGAACTGATTGAAGCAGGAAGAACAAGCATCCTGGACTTAAGCATGTACAGCTCTGTCGGAACTTTCAATGTCAGAGCCTTAGTAATAGGGCTGATAACAAAAAAGCTTTTTAACGAGAGGATGATGGCAAGAAAGAGAGAAGAAATACAGGCGGTTCAGCATGGC
Organism: Candidatus Nanoarchaeia archaeon; assembly: GCA_035290605.1. Classification (GTDB taxonomy): domain Archaea; phylum Nanobdellota; class Nanobdellia; order Pacearchaeales; family GW2011-AR1; genus JACOYM01. The sequence goes on along the minus strand of DATDUA010000096.1, from coordinate 850 downwards.
AGTGACTACCTTGCATTCAGCCAGGAAAGGGAAATGCCTCTTGTGTGGCTTTTCCTTGACGAGGCGCATGAGTTTCTGACAAAAGAAGGCAAGACGCCTGCAACAGATGCCTTGATACAGGTGTTAAGAGAGGGGAGGCAGCCCGGCATCTCATTGGTGCTGGCAACCCAGCAGCCAGGGCAGATACATAATGATGTCATGACGCAGTCAGACATTGTCATTTCGCACAGGGTAACATCAAAGCAGGACATATCTGCCCTGAATGAAATCATGCAAACCTATGTCCTTGAAAGCATAAAAAAGAATCTTGATGACCTTCCAAGCCTTAAAGGAAGCGCAATCCTGCTTGACGACAACTCTGAAAGAATATACCCCATGCGCGTCCGCCCGAGGTTTACATGGCATGGCGGCGAGGCGCCGACTGCAGTCAAGGTTGAGAAAAGGATGTAGTGATATCACAACAGTGGTTCTGTTACTATTTTAAAATTATATTTATAGTAAGTTTTAAATAGCTTCATGCAAAAATATGCCCATGATTAGGGCATATAAATCAGAGCAGGAAGCAAGAGAATCTGCAATGCAGGAATTTAATTCATGCATTGAGCACATAAGGCGGGGGAGAATGTCTTACACAAAGGCAAAAAGAATAATCAAATTTGAGAGTGTAGCCAGGGAGTATATCGGAGAATATGGGTTTCCTTTACAGCAACTTGAAGATGCCTTAAAAGAGGGCTATGAAAAGCTGTGGCAGAATTGCATTGGAAAGCTGGAATGCAGGGCATTTCTTGAGAAGGCAGTTGTGTATGTTGTCCGAGGAAATCAGCTTATTCCTATTGACAAAATCAGCCCA
>DATDUA010000095.1:0-2769 GCA_035290605.1 Candidatus Nanoarchaeia archaeon | reverse complement strand
AATGGCGTAGGAAAAATCATGGAAAAAGACAAGATTTCAGAGAAAAAGCTGTCAAAAATATCACAATTTGTAAAGAAAATGCTGGATTGCTGCAAGGAATAAAAAAGAAACATTAAAAAAGAATAAAAACAGGCAAAATTATAGAAAACACAAAAATTATCATGGCAGGCAAAACAAAACACCACAAAAGAGCAAGAGAAAAGGGCATTTTAAGCCTGGACAGCATGGCTAATGATGAAAAGGCAATGCTCGCGATTATAGCTGTTTTAGCAGTTGCTATAGTCATCTTGGCTGTTCCTTACCTTAAAAATATTAAATTAAGCAGCGGGGAAAAGACTTATTCTGCAGTTGCTTTTGAGATAGGCGGCTGTGACGAATGCTTTGACCTGGGCCTGGTGTCGGCAGGACTGGACAGCATTAATAATTTAAATATCAAGGAAACAACAGCCTTGAACTACACCTCTGCTGATGCAGAAAAGCTTATCAAGAAGTATGGGATAACAAAGATTCCTGCGCTGGTTATAGTGTCAAGAAGCATAGGCAAGATAGAGATGGATGACACGCTTTTCAGAAAAACAAGCGATGCCGCAATCTTTGACAAGGCAGCGCCGTATATTGACTTAGGCAGCTTAGAGGTTAAAGGGCTTGCTGATTTTAAGGAGATTTATGACTCAAAATGCAAGGAATGCGCGAGCATGTCAAAGCTTAGGGCGCAGCTTGAACGGTCTGGAGTGAAGATAAAGAGCTATGAAATGGTTGAGGCATCTTCGGAAGACGGAAAAAAGCTGATTAGCGAGAATGGAATTACATTTGTGCCTGCGCTTTTGATGTCAAAGAACATAATGGAGTACTGGTGGATTTTTTCCGCGGTTCAAAAATCTCTTGCTGAAAATAAGGATTATTACATGTTTACAGAGCCATATTTCCCTTACAAAGAGCTGTCAACAGGGGTTGTTAAAGGAAAGGTAAAGATTACATATATAACAAACAAAAGCTGCACAGACTGCTATAACATTACGCAGCTGAAGCCTTTGCTTCAACAACAGCTTGGAATTTATATTGCAAGTGAGAGATATGATGATGTCAGCAGCTCTAATGGGCAAAGCCTAGTGAAGACATACAATATAACAGAGATTCCTACAATCATACTATCCAAAGAGATTTCAGATTACACAAGCATAAAAACTATCCTGGAACAGGTTGGAAGCTTTAAGAATAATGAGTTTGTGTTCAGGAAAATGGAAGTGCTGAATGGAAAATTCCAGTCAGTCGGGCAGGCAGCAGAATAAACATGTATGATATATTAAACAAATAAAATTGAATGGAGGCAATGCAAAAATAAGAAAATGGAAACTGTTACAATTATTGTTATTGTAATTTTGATTTTGGCATTGCTGTTCTTCGGCTACAGCCTTATGAATTCTGGCGGAACAGGAAGAGCCAGTTCATCTCCAAGCTACCCAAGCGGGCAGTTTGTTGGCGGCGGCTGCGGCAGATAGAACAGAGTTGCATGCTATCAAAAAAACAATGGGGCACTGCATGTCAAGAACCCTGCGCTAATGTCAGAAATGCTGTTGATATCGTGCATTTCTGATGACTGTCAAAGTTCAAAGAACTTTGAAGCTTTAAAAGGTGCGGTTTGTAAAGCCCCTTGTTTCCGCGAAAATCAAGGATTTTCGGGTCTCCAAAAATCCAAAAAGGATTTTTTCGGTTTGGATGTTCAAGAACACAACTCCATCCTTTAGGATGGAGTTGTGTCAAGTGTTCTTGACATAAAAGCTATAAGCAAAAGCCAGAATAAATTAAATAAAAACTTAAAAAGCAAGGGTAAAAATGGCAGTTGAATGCAAATTCTGCAGCAGAAAATTTGACACAGCTGAAAGCATGAACCAGCATATTCATGCAAAGCATGGCTCAGCTAGCGAAGCAAAGCCTGCCAGCGGAAAGACAACAAAGAATTATTTTATTATAATAGCGCTTATTGCAGCAATAGCAATATTTTCGTACACCTTTTATGCAAGAAGCCAGAATCCAAGCGCATATGATGGTTTTGCAAAATGCCTCTCATCAACAGGCGCTGTTGTATATGGAAATGACTTTTGCCAGTACACAGCTAAACAGATGAATTGGTTTGGAAAGTCTGAGAAATTGCTGAATTATGTCAAATGCATAGAAAATGAGGAGCTGTGCGACAGCAAGGGAGTAAAGACAACCCCTACATGGGAGATTAATGGAACAATGTATGAAGGCGTGCAGAGCTTCGAGAAGCTTTCTGAGATAAGCGGGTGCAGCATTTAGTAAAGGCATTAATAATCATTCAGAGGAAAAAATGAAAAATATAAATATAATAATATTGATTTTCTCTTTTCTAGCCCTTAGCATGCTTTTTTTTGGATTATACAAAACAATTTCAGGGCATTCTGTCTCTCTCGAAACATGTACCTCTTTGGATAATGATGATTGTTGGCACTCTCTTGCACATCAAACTTTTAACAATACATACTGCAATAAAATTAAAGACAATGAAACAAAAGAGCATTGTTTGGAGCATATCCCTAAATAAATAAAGAGAATAAATAAGAAACAGAAAAAATGGTAACTTTAATATTGGGAAAAACACTTGTAGCATGGAGTGGGTGGTTAGCTGGAATATTCTTTTTTGGTGGATTATTCACGCGTTTTTTTATAAATAAATTAAAAGATATAGATATTGAAAAAAGGAAGAGGATAAGCAAGCTATTATTTATTTTGACTATAATTTTTGTGCTG
>DATDUA010000094.1:0-9788 GCA_035290605.1 Candidatus Nanoarchaeia archaeon | reverse complement strand
GGACCCAGGTTCGAATCCTGGCGGGGCTATTCCCATACACCAAAAAATTTGGTGTAAATCTGCAGTTTTTTGCTGCCTTGCATCTTTGCGAAAGGCTTAAAAACACTTTTTCTGTAAGTTATACACAACTTCATTCAAAATAAAAAATTGTCAAGAACCCTGTGCTAAATAATGAGGTGTGCTTGGGTTCTTGAGCATCTCGAAAACCTCAAAATTCAAAGAATTTTGACGGCTATCAAAGTCATAAGACTTTGAAGTCAAAAGATTTTCGATGACTATCAGAGACATAAAGTCTCTGAAGCTTTCAGAAATAAAATATTTCTGAAGCCCCAAAAATGCCAAAACTTTAAAGAGCATTTTTGAAGTCTAAAAAAATAGACGATAAATAAACCTGGTAAAAAATGGCAAAGACATCAAACAATCATGGCGAAGAGAAAAAACCTTTATGGGTTAAAATGCCTCTTGACGAGCTGGAAAATCTCGTAGCTGACCTGGCAAAACAGGGAATTGGCACAGAGAAAATTGGCCTGATTCTTCGGGACAATTATGGAATTCCTGCAGCAAGAGTTTATGGCAAGAGCATTTCAAAGATTATAAGTGAGAAGTTAAATGTTCAGAGACGGGACGATTTGGACAACGTAAAGAAAAAGATAGTTAAAATAAAGGCATACCTTGCGAAAGCCAAGACAGACAAAAATATAAAAAGAAGCCTGTCAATTCATGGGGCAAATGCCATCAAGCTTGAGAGATACTATAAAAAAGAGGGAAAAAATGCTGGAGGCTCTTAAAGATTTTGCTGAAAAATTCCTTTCAAAAGTCGGGGAAAAAAATAAGAGGGATGTCCTTATTGTCAGCCATTATGATACTGACGGAATAACCTCTGCTGCAATTCTTGCAAAAGCTTTAAAGAGAATAGATGTAAAATTTTATGTTAAGATAGTAAAACAGCTTGAAAAAAATACAATAGATGAGCTAAGCAAGCTTGATAATAAAATCATCATCTTTCTTGACCTGGGTTCGGGAAGCCTGCATCACCTGGCTGATGCAAACTCTGAATTTTTTGTTGTGGACCATCACGAAATCACAAAGGAAGTGCCTAAAAATGTTCATATAATAAATCCCCATATATATGGCGAAGAGAATGTCAGCGGCGCATGCCTGGCATACCTTCTTGCAAAAGAGATAGACATTGAAAATAAGGATTTGGCAAATCTCGCAGTCATAGGCATGGTAGGAGACATGCTTGAAAAAGAAATATGCAAGATAAACAACGAACTGCTTAATGATGCAGAGGTAATAGTCAAAAAAGGCCTGCTCTTGTATCCTGCAACAAGGCCGCTGCACAAAACACTTGAATTTGCTACCGGAATGTTTATTCCAGGTGTTACGGGCTCATCAAGAGGCGCAATCAACCTGCTGCAGGAGGCTGGAATAAAGAAAGATAACGGAGAATACAAGAGCTTGATTGAGCTTGATGATGATGAAATGTCCAGGATTATAACAGCCATACTTCTGCATGTTCCCCACAGAGATATGCGTGAAAATCTGGGAAATCTTATAGGAAACATATATCTCATAAAGTTCTTTGGCCGTTTGGAAGATGCAAGAGAGTTAAGCGCAATGATAAATGCATGCGGCAGGCTTGGCTGCAGTGAAGTTGCCCTTGCCCTATGCCTTGGGGACAGGAAGGCGAAATCTGTAGCAGAGTCATTATATGCAAAATACAAGCAGCACATTGTGGCTGCTCTGGATTACATCTCAAAATCAAGGCATATAACAGGCAAGGATTACATTATTATAAACGCAAAAAATGAGATAATGGACACTATAATAGGCACTGCTGCAAGCATTCTTTCAAACTCCCAAGCATATGAAAAAGGCACGATAATAATAGCAATGGCATATTCTGAAGATAAGATTAAGGTGTCTGCAAGAATAGCCGGCAGAAACGGCAGAAACATACGCGAACTTCTGGAGGATGTTGTCAAGAGCACAGGCGGGGAATGCGGCGGGCATCCTGCAGCAGCCGGTTGCCTTATCAGCAGAGAAAAAGAATTTGAATTTTTGGAAATGCTGAAAAAGAGGCTTGAGGTTGAAATAGTGAAGATTTAAAAGTCCTTCTTCTTTATTTTCCACATGGAAAAACAAGAAAAAGACAAAGGCAGGTTTGTAAGAGTAGCATGCCCGGGCTGCAAGTCCGAGCAGGTAATATTTGGAAAGGCAAGCCAAAAAGTGCTCTGTGTAAAATGTAAAACATTGCTGGCAGAGCCGTCTGGCGGGAAAGCAAGGATAAAAGCAAAGATTGAAGAGGTATTCTAGGCTTAAATTTGCCAGTAAGGCACAGCCAAAATGGAAACAAAGAATCTTAAGGAAGGGGATAATGTATTATGCACTGTTGAAAAGATAGTTGGCACTACGGTTTTTGTTAAAATTGAGGATAATGGCGGTGGCGGCAGCATTATTGTAAGCGAGATTGCTCCGGGAAGAATCCGCAACCTGCGTGACTATGTTGTGCCAAACAAGAAGATTGTATGCAAAGTGTTAAGGATGGAAAGAGAGCATGCAATCCTCTCACTGAGAAGAGTAACTCAGGGCGAAAGAAAAGAGGTGTTAGATAGGTATGAAAAAGAAAAAAGCGCACTGAGCATTTTAAGGTCTATTGTAGGCGAGAAATCGCAGGAAATTGCTGAAAAAATAAGAAATGAGACTGGCTTTGGCGGGCTGAATGAATTCCTGCATAGCTGCAAGGCAGCTCCGGAAAAATTAAGGGCATACCTGACAGCAGAACAGATAGAAAGAGTCTGTAAAATACTGTCAGAGAAAAAAGAAAAGAAGGTGGAGATTAAAAAAGAATTCTCCCTGAGAAGCTTGCAGCCTGATGGCATAAAAAGAATTAAAAGAATACTCAACCTGCAGGAGAGCATAAAATACCTTGCAGCAAACAGGTTTGTCCTGTCTGTCACGGCAAAAGGCTTCAAAGAAGCCAACACAAAGACAAACAGCATAATCAGTGAGATAGAAAAAGGGGCAAAGCAGGAGCAATGCGAGTTTTCTGTGAAGGAAAAATAAGCAAAAAAGCATTAAAACAATGGACATAGTTATAGGCGAATATAAGCTGAGCATAGGAAAGAACTCCGTATTTTACCCTGCCAACGGGAATAAGAAAAAAGGTGGGGGGATACCTTTGCAATATTTTGAGGAAAAATTATTGCCTAAATTCAGAATTCTGAATGATGAAGGATTTATTAAAAATGAAATGCAATTTAAGGAATGTGTGCAGGAATTGGCTAATGCTGTATTGCCCAGGAATATCAAAAGAAGGGTTAATACAAGATTAGGCATAAGCCTTTCATACTTTTTAGATGAATTTAAAAAAGAAGCGCCAGTTATTTTAGAAGAGAAGATTAAGATAATCCGAGCCAATAAGTCATTGGATGAAAGAGCCAGAATAACCCGGGAGGATATTCAGTTTTATATAAAAGATATATGGGATAAAGTAGAAGGTCACTTTAAAGGGTATAATGACTGATAAATCGTTGTTGGAACACCAAAACAAAATATGAAACTCCGCGTCTGCAAAACCTGCAAAAAATATACACTAAAGGAACTCTGCCCTGCCTGCGGGCAGAAAACAGCTGAAGCGCATTATAAGTTTCGGGAAAGATATGCCAAAGAACATAAATGATTATAAATAAGCCATAATCTTGCTGTTCATGGCAGCTGCAAAAACAAAGATTGCTGGAATACCTCTGGATTCTTACATTTTCAATGCATCAGGCATTAATGACTCAACATTTGAAGAGCTGGAAACAATTGCAAACTCTGCTTCTCCTGCAATTATGATGAAATCATGCACCATTAATCCTAGAAAGGGAAATGATGAGCCAAGATACTCACATCTGCCTCATGGCTCAATTCAGTGCATGGGGCTGCCTAATTTAGGATATAAAGAATACATCAAATTTGCATCCAGGCTTAAGAAATACAAAAAGCCAATAATAGCAAGTGTTGCAGGCCTGCATCCTGATGATTACTCTCTGCTTGTTGAGGCATTTCAAAAAAGCAATGCTGATTTGATTGAGATTAATCTCTCCTGCCCGAATATAGAAGGGAAATCACAGATTGCTTATGACACAAGCCTGGCTGAAAGCATACTCTCCGGAATCTGGAAATTAGGCAAAAAGCCCCTCGGATTAAAACTTCCACCATACTATGATTCTGCCCATCAGGAAGAAATGGCAGAGCTAATCAAAAGATTTAATATTTCATTTATCACCTGCATAAATTCAATTGGAAATGCCCTGGCAATAAATCCTGAAACAGAAACAGCAATGCTAAAGCCAAAAAAAGGGCTTGGCGGATTATGCGGGGATTACATCAAGCCAGTCGCGCTTGGAAACATCAGGAATTTCTATGAAATTTTTGGCAGGGAAAAAGAGAAGATTTCAATCATTGGCGTTGGCGGTATTAAATCAGGAAGCGATGCATTTGAGTTCCTTCTTGCCGGAGCCGACGCTGTGCAGATTGGCACAGCATTTGAAAGAGAAGGCCCGTCCTGTTTTAAAAGAATAAACAAGGAGCTTGAGAGCATCTTAGGAAAAAAAGGCTATAGAAGCGCGCAGGAAGCAAAGGGTAGGCTGAAATATCTGTAGATAAAATCAAAACAGCATCAAACTAATTTTGCCTGCCTCTCTTTAAGCATGGGAATTCCGTATTCTCCGTCATATCCCGGCTTTACATTTATGTTGCCCATCCTGTTGTCCATAATCAGTCTTGCAAGCAGCTCGTCATTTGGCAAAGCATTCATTAGCTCTGCTTTTTCAGCACGCAGCAAAATATTAAATTCATTTCCAAATTTCTCAATTAGCTGGTTGTAGATTTGCCATGTCTTTTTGCTCGCGAGCGTTGATGCCTTTGCCAGCGCAATCAGCTCATGCAAAGGCAAAATCTTGTAAAATGGCTTTGCATTCCTTGGCATAAATCCTGCTGGAAATGCTGCAAGCCTTTCCACCCTGTTTTCAACACCGATTACAAGCGGCTTGCTGCAGACAGGGCATATGCCATTCAGCTCTTTGCTCTGCGCAGGAGAGCAGGAAAACTTGCATAATCTGTGCCCGTCATAATGATATTTCCCATACGCAGGGTCTGTTTCAATCGTTGCAGCAAAATCACTCTCTCTTATCTGCCTTATCAGTTCCTTGTATGAAAATTCAACGCCTTCCTTTTTCTTGAATATGGTTGCCTCTCTTCCTATTCTCCAGGGCCAGAATGAATGCGCATCTGAAAATGAAACTATTGCCTTGCTGTTCAGCTCCTTAATCCTCCAGTTCATGTCCGGCGAGCTTGACATGCCTGTCTCAATCGCATGAATAAAATCTGCTTTGTCCTTAAACGCCTCGCTCAAAGAATCAAACCCCGACTCGCTTCCAAAGATGCCAAACCATGGAGTCCAAGCGTGCGCCGGTATTATCTCTATATCCTTTGAAATCTTCATCATCTCTTCAGCAAACTCAATGCACGAAAATCCAAATATAGGTCTGCCGTCATAATCCCTTCTGCCTTTCTTGTCCAAGAAATCATTAATCTGCCTGTTGACCTCAAAATCCGGGGCAAGATAAACAAGATGCACCCTTCTGCCCCTCCCCTGAGTATAAGCGAGCGAAATCTCTCCTGAGAGCACAAACCTGAATCCTGTTTTTGTTATAAAAATTCCTTTTTCTCTCTCGCCCTCTTTTAAATTTTCTTTAAGCTCATTCAGCCATAATTCATGTGATATATCTCCTGTTCCAAGAACATCAATGCCCTTAATCCTCGCATATTTTTCCAAATTTTGTATGTTTAAATCCTTGCTGCATGCTCTTGAAAATCTTGAATGAATGTGCATGTCAGCAATAATTTGTTTTTCATCCATAAAAAATCAAGCAAAAATGAGTTTTTATAGTTTAAGGTGCCGAAAACATACTGGCCTTGCAGGATCATATCTTCCTTCTTATGCCTCTGAGCATATTGGCATTCGTGACAACGCTTATGCTTGAGGTTGCCATGGCTATCTCTGCTATTATCGGGTGCAGGATGCCTATGATTGCAAGGGGGATTGCTGCAAGATTATAGAAAAATGCCCAGAAAAGGTTCTGCTTTATCTTTCTGAATGTTGCCCTTGAGAGTTTTATTGCTGTGACAACACTTTGCAAACTGCCGCGGGCAAGGACAATATCGCCTGATTCAATAGCAATGTCAGTTCCTGTGCCTATTGCAATTCCAACATTGCTCTGCTTTAAAGCAGGCGCGTCATTTATGCCGTCGCCAACCATTGCCACCATACCCTGCTCCTGAAGCTGCCTGATTTTGTCTGCTTTTTCCTCTGGCAGGACATCTGCCAGCACCTCACTTATGCCTGCATGTTTCGCTATTGCCATTGCTGTTCTCTCATTATCTCCTGTAATCATGATTGTTCTGAAATTCATCTTATTTAACTCTGCAATCGCCCCGACAGAATCCTCTTTTAATGTGTCAGCAACTGCTATAATGCCGCAAACCTTTCTGTTAAATGCAAATGCCATTGCCGTTTTTCCTTCATTTTCAAACTCCTGCATCTTCTTTTCAAAGTTATCTAGGTTAATATTGCTCTCGTGCATAAGCTTCCTGTTTCCTATCAAAGCGCTTTTTCCCCTTAAAATGCCCTGAGCCCCCCTGCCCCTTAATATCTTAAAACCCTTAACCTCATCTAAGGATATTTTCTCTTTCTCTGCTTTCTGCACAATTGCCTTTGCTATGGGATGCTCTGATGCTGCTTCAAGGGACGCAGCAAACTTTAGTATGTATTTCTCATTAAATGATTTTTCAGCCAGGATAATATCCGTAACCTCTGGCTTTCCCTTTGTTATTGTTCCTGTCTTGTCAAAAACTATAATCCTGACATCCTTCATTGTCTGTATTGCCTCTCCTCTTCTTATCAGAATGCCTTTCTCTGCGCCTAAGCCGGATGCCACCATTAAGACAGTGGGCGTTGCCAAGCCAAGCGCGCAGGGGCATGCAATTACAAGAACGGCTATTGCAGCAAACAGGGCAAGCGTGAGTGTTCCTGCAGAAAGATTAACCCAGGGAATTAAGGAGAAGAATGATGCAATGTTCTTCATAAATGCGGGAAATGCTAGCCATGCAAAAAAAGTCAGCAAGGCAATAATCAGCACAGCGGGAACAAAATATCCTGTTACAGTGTCTGCAAACTCCTGTATTGGAATCTTGCTTCCCTGCGCCTCTTCTACAAGCTTTATTATGTTTGCTAAAAATGTATCTTTCCCTATCTTCTCCGCCTTGATGTAAAGAATCCCGTCCTGGTTTATTGTTGCGCCTATTGCTTTTGAGCCCTTTTTCTTTTCCACAGGCAGGCTTTCTCCAGAAACCATACTCTCGTCAACGCTGCTTTCTCCCTTTACTACAATGCCGTCTGTTGGAATCTTTTCTCCAGGCCTTACAACTATAATGTCCCCCACTCTTACCTCATCTATTTTCACCTCTCTTTCCTTTCCATCTGAAACTATTCTCGCAGTTTTTGCCTCCAGTTTCATCAGCTTTTTTATCGCCAGGCTTGCCTGCCCTCTTGCCCTTGCCTCAACATATCTTCCTGTCAGGAAGAAAGCCATAATCATTCCTCCTACTCCAGAATAATCCTCTATTGGAATAAAGAATCTTAATATGCCTGTCAGAAAGGCAATAAGTGTTCCCAAAGTGATTAAAACATCCATATTAAAAGAAAAATATTTTATAGACTTGAATGCAGACCTCACAGTTGGGAAGCCTACAATAAATAATATTGGAACTGTCAGGAGCAAAGGCAGAATCATAAGAAAATTATTGTGAATTCCAAAAACCCTCTCAACAAAGATGCTTATCAGCGCAATAGGAATAGCAAACAGCCACGCAATCCACATCCTTCTTTTCGCCTCTGCCATCTGCTTTATCTCGGCTTCCTCCTCTTCAGCTGTTTCTGCAACATCATAACCAGCATCGTTTATTGCCTTGATTATGCTTTTGTCATCAGCAGAGGATGTAACAACTGCCTTTCGTGTGTTGATGTTTAGGTTGTATTTTCTGATACCTATCTTCTTCAGGGCATTTTCAATAGTCATGGCGCAGTGTGGATTATCCATTCCTGGAATTAGAAATGTTCTTGTTTTGTCTTTCTCTGCTTTCATTTTTTTCTCCTCATCCTCAGAAACTGCTTTATAATCCCCCGCACCTGAAACAGCCTTTGCTATGTCTTTCTCGTTAACACTGGCTTCGTCATATTCAGCATAAAGCCTGTGATTGGCAAAATTTACGGAAGCAGAGCCAACCCCTTTGAGCTTTTTAACAGCCTTCTCTATATTGCGCGCACAGCTCACGCAGTGCATTCCAATTATGCTAAACTGGGCTTTCTTCATTTTTGAATATGGTGAGGTATCCTGCTATCTTGCTAGCTTATTGTAAAGCCATACAAACAAGGCGCTTCCCACTACTGACAGGATAATTGTCTCTATCAAGCCAATTGCAAATCTTGCAAGTGTTGTTGGTATTGCCTGCATGCCAAGGCTTGCATGAAACAGATAGCTGCCGAATACAATTGTCTGCTGCGGCAGGATTGCATAAAATATCCCGCATACTGCATATACTATTGAAAAAAATGCTGTAACTGGCAGTATAATATTCCTGTAACCGAGTTTTGCTGTATTTTTTGCCATGAACCGCTCACCTCCCCACATTCTCAATGAAAAATCAGCTTAAAAATATTGCGTTAACAAGGCGTGAACTTTATGCCTGATAGAAAGATATAAAAATAATCCGATTATATTTATTTTATGAATTATGGGTTTCATAGGGTTGAAGAGCCTGAAGGCGTTGTGCCGCAGGCTGCATGGAAGGTGGATAACACAATCAGAAAACTTCATAGAACAGAGAAGATAGTTAAGGTTAAGCTGTTGAAGATAGATTCCACCAGCATGAGACAGATGAAAGAAAATTATGCTAATGTTAATAAAAGAATTTTAGATATTGTCAAACAGAGGGGTAAAATGCATAACCCTGTAACTAATTCTGGAGGTGTTTTGTTAGGAGAGTATAAGGGAAGAATAATAGTTCCTTGGGTTTCATTAACAGCAATCCCCTTATCCATAAAAAAGATAAAGAGGATAGTTGGTCATTGTATAGAAGTTGAGGGGCATGCTGTACTATTTGAAAGTTATCCTTTTACAATTGTTCCTATTGGAATGGACGGGCATGTTGCTGCAACTGCTTTAGATATTGCAAGTGTGACAATTCAGCTAAAGAGACTGGTTCAAACTAAAAAAATTTCTAAGGCTTTAATTATAGGATGTGGTAATGCTGGAATGGTTGCCATGGCAACAATTAAAAAATATTCTCCTAAAACATCAATTCTTGGGGTTGACAGGCATGGTAAAAACTTCCCCAGAATAATAAAGGCAGGCTTTACAAAAAAACTTGCAAAAATAGATGGTGTCAATGCTGCCGCTGTTTTTGATTTTGCTAAAAATTGTGATTTAGTAATCAATTGCGTTAATGTTCCAAATACAGAGGCGTCATCTGTTTTGGCAGCTAAAGAGGGGGGAACAGTAATCTTTTTTTCTATGGCAACACAATTTGCTCAGGCATCGCTGGCTACTGATGCAACAGGTAAAGATGTTAATTTGATAATTGCCAGTGGTATTGCAAAGGGAGAAGATAAGGAGATATTCCAGTTATTAAAAGAACATCCCGATTTGTTTGGAGACCTTAAAGCGCCATGTTAAAAA
>DATDUA010000093.1:0-3704 GCA_035290605.1 Candidatus Nanoarchaeia archaeon | reverse complement strand
GGAACGCATGTAATTTTTGTAATCTAATCCCTGCTTCCCTGTTTTTGTCAAGGTATTAGTTGCTCTCTTTCCCTTAACTCTTTTCACTCTCTCTTCTCACTCTCTCTTTTCACTCTCTATTCTCAATTTCCTTCTTCAGCTTTTCAATAAACTTATCCGGCTTGACGCCAAACTCTGGCTTCCTGCCTCTTGCCCTTACGGCAAGTGTTTTGGCTTTCTCTTCCTTGTCGCCTATAACAATGATGTAAGGAATCTTCTGAACTAAATCTGCTTCCCGCACTTTGTAATCAACTGTCCTGTTGGTTAAATCGCTGTCTGTCCTTATGCCTGCTTCTTCAAGCTGCCTTGCAGTTTTTTCTGCTGCCTTGACATTTCTGTCTGTGAAGCTCAGAACACGGGCTTGCACAGGGGAAAGCCAGACAGGAAGATGCCCGTTTAAATGCTCTAATAAAACACCAATAAATCTCTCTAAACTTCCTAAAACAGTCCTGTGAATCATAACAGGCATTTTTTCCTTGTTAGTTTCATCCATGTATGTTAAACCAAACCTTTCAGGCATTGCAAAGTCTAATTGTATTGTTGCGCACTGCCACTCTCTTCCCAAAGAGTCCTTTATATGAAAATCTATTTTTGGGCCGTAGAAAGCCCCGCAGCCCTTGCTTATCTTATAGCTGGCTTTCTTTTTCTTTAAGACATCTTCCAGTATTTTTTCAGCCCTTTCCCACAATAAATCAGAGCCTATTCTTTTTTCCGGGCGCGTTGACAGCTCAACCCTGTAGGCAAATCCAAATTTCTTGTAGAATTTACTTATTAAATCCATAATGCCTGTTATTTCCTGCTCTAACTGGCTTTCCTGGCAATAGATATGCGCATCATCCTGCGTGAATTTTATAACCCTGAACAATCCTGCTAATACTCCGGACAATTCCTGCCTGTGCACAATCCCCAGTTCAGCCACTCTCATTGGCAGTTCCTTGTAGCTTCGCGGCTTTGATTTATATACAAGTATCCCGCCGGGACAGTTCATCGGCTTTACTGCAAAAGCCCTTTTTTCATACTCTGTCAAAAAGATATTATCCTTGTATTTTTCCCAGTGCCCTGAGATAAGCCATAGCTTTTTGTCTAAAATCTGCGGGGTGGAGATTTCCTTATAGCCTGCCTTTCTGTGCTCATCCCTCCAGTAATTCACCAGCTCATTATAAATAATCAGCCCATTATTATGCCAGAAAACCATGCCTGGCGCTGTTTCATTAAAAGAAAACAGCTCCATCTGCTGCCCCAGAATCCTGTGGTCATTCTCCTTCAGCTTTTCCCTGTCAAGCTTTGTCCTTGATATCTCCTTCAGCAAAACCTTTCTTTCATTCTCACTTAACTCCCTCTCAACAGCCCTCGCCTCTACTTTTTTTCCTGCCACTCCTGCCCCTGTTCCCAAGGATATGCTCCTGCTCAACTCTGCAAGAGGATGCCCCTTGCATTTTAATTCAAACTCCTTGTAATATCCAAAAGGCGCCCTTGTAACAGAGAATTTTTCAGGCTGTTTTCTTAACTCAATTTCAGCCTCTTTTAAAACAGCTTCTGCAACAGCAGGCAATGCTAATTGCGAGGATAAATGAGCATAAGGATAAAGCACAATATTCTTTGCCTTTACCTGCCCGGCAATATCCTTGATGTTTTCAATCAGGGGCTTTACAATCTCAAGATTATCTCCATGCTCAACAGCTATAAAAATGACAAGCGGCTCTTTAACCTCTTTTGTTTTTTTCTGCTCTTCAGCCAGTTCCTCCGGCTGTTTCAGCGCCTTTTGCATTGGCTTGAATTTGATATAATCGCAGTGCAGGCTTAATATCTTCATAAAGATTAGAGTGCAGAACGATTTATAAAACTAATTATTTTTGTCTAAGGCGTGTTATGGGCAAATTGAACCCATTTATTTCCTTTAGTGGTTAGAAGATGGGGGTAATTCTCATGTGTGTATTCTCTTATAGTCATAAACATCTGAAGAACAATCATTGGGTAAGAACGTTGAGATTTATAAGAAGTAGCTTCTACATGCACCTTTCTGGGGTTTTTATTGATTAAATCTACTAAATATCTATTCTCCTTAAATACAGCAGATTCGATTAAGCGGCGGTCATATTCTCCTTCGCTAATCTCAATCTTTTCTAGATTGCTGGGGTTATTAACCGAAAGAAATGATTTTATTTTATCTAGAGATTTAACAAAGGGGCTTATCTCTTCTTTAAAAATGCCCATTTCAATTATTGATTTGTTTGTGAGCCAACATAAGCCATTTACTACATCCTCAGACTTTAACCTTCCAGAAACAAGGCCTTCTGAGATTACACCATATACATCAATAGGCCTTTTAGTTTTTTCCATGATTATGTTTATATTTTCAAAATTTATAAAGATTTGTATGCTTCAAAAGAAGTATCATAAAGTTGATGTTTACACATTAAATTTCTTGTTTTTTGCCCTGCCTCAAAAACTCATCAATAAACCCTGCATATTTTATTGAGTCTTTATTTGTGCAAGTCATGCCAAAATTAAGAAGGTTTTTGCCTATGCTCAGGCAAAATTCTTTCCTTGGATTGCGGTCTTTTAACATAGCTTCATCAAGGTTTATTGCTTCTTTATAGGCATCTATAAACCTTTCGACTGGCTTTATATCGCCCTGAATCCAAAAAATAGGGGTTGAATTTGAATAGTAATAATACAACTGCTTGCCCTCTGCCTTTTTAAAATCATTAATTAAACTGACTATGCTCTTGTTTTTTGGAGAGAGTTTTATCCTTTGTCAAAAACTCTGGGCTAAAGCCACAGAGCGTGTTTGAGTTTTTGAGCACTGTCAAAAATGCCTTTGTTTTTTGTGAGTTAAAACAAACAACGTACACAAAGAGCATTTTTGAAGTCTAAATCACGCTCCCACTCCACCTCAACACTTTCTTCTTTTAATTTATTAAAAAGTTCAAATCCTCTTTTGAACCATGAGCCAGTAATTGGCGAATAATAAGAGACTGCTTCAATCCTTATTTCTCTTTTGCCACCTGAAAGATTTTGCTTTTGGTCTTCTCTTGCATACCTGTCTAGGTGATTCCTTATAAGAGGACCGAGATATATGCCTGCTATGTTATCCTTTGACAGAAGAATGTCTGTTTTTGACTCGCTAAAAACATTGTCATTACCCCTGCCAACTTTTTCTCTTATGAATTTTTTTATTATTCCTGCGCTCATTTTCTGTTTTTCTTATTTTTTGTTGAATAGCCATTGCTAAAACATGCCGAAATTAAAAACATCTACCTCTTAAAGAATGCTTCCAAGTATTTTGGCGCCCTGTCAGGCATCTGTGCTGCAGAAATTCTTCCGGTAACCAAAACTGATTCCAAAGCGGCCCGAATTTTAACAAAATACTGAAACCTTCCAGATACCTCACCTAAAGGCACAAGTGTGCCGTATAATGTTGGAGAAAGGTAGTCAGAATCTGCTACCCCGACATTTAATGATTTTCCGTTTAGTATTTCAGAGATTTGTTCTTGCACATCGCAGTAATCATTTAAAATTTGTTCCCTTGTTAAGCTGCTTATTTTTAGTGCACTCCTTTGTTTTCTGCCCTTATTTTCTTCCATTTATGCTTAAAGTTGCATCAACTTATAAATACTTATGTAATGCAAAATAGACTTAGGAGTGTAATCTTGTTTTCTGCC
>DATDUA010000092.1:0-3267 GCA_035290605.1 Candidatus Nanoarchaeia archaeon | reverse complement strand
TACGCTTGGCGGTTATGGGAACAAATACTTAATTGAGCTGTGATGAAGTGAGGTTAGAGCATAAATATAAAATTTGTAGCATGAAATTCAGAGCTAACGGAGCTAAGCGGAATATCTCTGCTTTCAGGGATGCTTAGGCTTTGGTGGTCAACCTCAACACCGGCTATTCCTCTTGACGAGGAAGGGAGTTTATTATGAAACTTCTTGTGGCTTTCTTGATTACCTAAATCGTGCGGATGAAAAGGTAGTTTAAGAAAGAGGGGAGGCTCTGAACTAAAACTCATGGTTAGTTTAAACATGGAGTTGAAAAGGGGTTAAAATTCAGAGCCTCCTTTAATAAAGCCAAATAAAAATGAGGTCAGCATAACACCTCTGATTATAATGGGCTTATGTTTTTTAAGCGCTTGCATTCCTTATATTCTTGTCTTGGAGATAGATAGAAAGCAGCTAGGGATAGTATTTTTTTACTATCCTAAGAAAAAGGAAGGATAACTATGGGAAAGATAAAATTCATCGGGCTTGGCAGGGGTGTTAAAAGGGTTAAGAGCACTATTGACTGGGACGCTGCAGGGGAAAGGATATGCCAAGCTCTAAAAGAGAAATTCAAGGAACATGCGAGGGTAAGAAGGCTGGCTTGGGAAAAAGCGCAGTTTATTGTATGGGATTAGGAGATAATAAACTCGCGGGGAGAGATAAATTAAATAGTGTGGTGGGTAATCATGACATTAATTCTGGTGGGTGGTTTCAGGCTTCAAAAAAGATAGGGTAAGGAGGAGATATGGAAATTAACATGGAAGTTCGGCAGGATATAACGGTTCTGAATCTGAGAGGTGAAGTTTCTATAAATACAAGCAAGGAATTAGAGAAACAGATTAATAGATTATTGAATGAAGGCAAGGTTTCTATCTTGCTTAACTTTCAAGATGTGCCCTATATTGACTCAACAGGGCTTGCAATGTTAATAGCCTGTCTTATGAAGGCGCAGGAGTCGGGCGGGATAATAAAATTGGCTAACCTGAACAGGATATGTAGTAAGATTTTTTCTATCACCAGGCTGGACAGATCTTTTGAGATATTTAACAACTTGGCTCAAGGGATAGAGGGTTTTGAAGTTGCTAGAACAAGCCTTTGAAACTCACTTACAACATTCTTTTAATAAGAAAGGAGGTGATTGGAAATGAGCAAGTGTATAGGTTCAATAAAAAGCAGATTGAAAGCAGTGGGCTCAAGAATCAGAAAGGGGTGTGAAGCTATTTCTATTTCTTTGGAAGAGCTTGCAAAGAAAGCAAAACTCTCTCTTGATTACATTTGTGAAATAGAAAATGGCGAGAGGGCGCCATCATTTCAGGCATTAAGCAGGATTAGCCGTGTTTTGAAAACATCTCCAGAAGTGCTGCTTACAGGATATAAAGCTTCTCCTCACAAACTCAATCTAATCTTTAACGCCAAGGAAAAAGCAAAACTAAAAAAATTGTTAGGAAAGATAGAAGAGCTTTGCGCTGCTATGTAAAAATTAAATGGGTGCGTTGGGCTTTTATGCCTTTAATGTTTGAGGTGATTTTTTTACACATCACCCAATAGCAAGTTATCATTAAAGCCTTAGGGATTCCATGCTCTGCCAGAATATCTGCTTGATTTTTTAATCAATAAAATTTAAGCATCCTTAAGCTTGCCTTAAGGGCCATGCCCCCTCATAGCAGATATTCTGGATTTTTTATTGAAGAGAAAAGAAAGGAGTGATTGAAAATGAGTTGTCTGTGCGGCATCTTGCTTGATATTGGTCTTGTGGGTATTGTTATTTTAGTAGCTAGGGATTGCAATCCTAAAATTAAGAACTGGCTTGCAAAAAGAAGACAAAAAAGGATAAGCGGGGAGATTGAGAGGAATATGCCTGGCTGAAAAAGGAAAGGAGTGATAAAAATGAACAAAGAGCAGATTTTAAAAGAGATAAAGGGATATTTTTTGGCAATGTTGGTATTGGCAGTTATTGCAGTTGTTGGAGTACTATCAGTGCCGGGTGTTTTTGCAAGCGCAGGCAATCATGCCACAGTAGAGGAGAAGGCAGATTTATGTCCTAAGGTTATTCAGTTTGAAGAGAAATACAAAGAGGATTTTTTTATTGAGGAAGGGCATAAATTCTATATGCGGCGATGCACAAAAGAGGCTGTTGATGAATTGCGATGGCTGTTAGAAAAACAGCAGGATATGGATTATCCAGACTTAGAAAAGGCAAAAACTGCAAAAAGGCTTAGCCATGCTATATATGGCAACGGAATTTGTTACCATAATATTGTTAATTATCTAGCAGCTGCACAAGAATTTGCAAAAGATGCTGTAATGCTTAACCAAAGCACAAATGATTGCCTTACCCTCGCGCTTGCCGGAGTTAAAGAGCGCAAGGAATGCAAGAGCAGTGCAGGCGGTGTGTGTGTACCAAAGAGTGCGCCGAAGGCAGGGCTAAAGGAATGAGTTATTTTCATAGAAACAATCCAGAGGGCTAACCGGTTGATATTGCTTATCCTTTTTAGCTGGTGTTCTGATTGCAGGTTCATTTGTCACATGAAACAAAGGTGAGAACTTTGCAAACGCAGAGACAGCCCTCTGGCTCAATTTAAAATAGGAGTGATAAAACATGGAAAAAGAAAAAGCAAGCGAAGTGTTGGGGTGGGAAAAGAGAGAAGATGCAGATGAGCTAAAAGATGAAACTGCAAAGCTAATAGGGTATTTAAGAAGAATTCAGTCAGAAGCAAGCTGCTTAACATTCCAGCTTGGGATTTCTGCATCTTGCAAGCATCCTCTGACACCAGAAATTAAAGCAATACCTCAAGAGATTATGAGTATCCAGCAAAAATTAGAAAATTTTCATGCAAAGCTGTTTTCTTCTTAGGGAAAGGAGTGAAATATGGAGGTTATATCTATTGTTTTTATCGTTGCAGGGGCAGTCGGGTTGTTATTTCAGATTGCTTCTTCATTTAGGAGGGAATCTATCAGGATTGACAAGTTTTTAGACATCAAAAATGCTCTTTATGAACCCTGCTTGTTTTAACTCGCAGAGAAAAAAGGCATTTTTGAATGTGCTCAAGAACCCGAGTACGCCCTGTGCTCATCAAAAATCCTCTCTAAATTTTCGGGATTTTTGAGGTGTTCAGAAATGCGCGATATTAACAGCATTTCTGACATTAGCGCAGGGTTCTTGACAACTACGACGCAAAAAACCGAGGATTATTCGCTATGACAGAACCTAAAAGATTAGCTGAAGGAGTGATG
>DATDUA010000091.1:0-8193 GCA_035290605.1 Candidatus Nanoarchaeia archaeon | reverse complement strand
TTTAGGCAAAAGGGATAACGAACCATAGTCTTCTAAATAGAAAATACAGATTTATGCACTATCTAATCTTGCTCTCTTTCTGCTTGTGTGGTAGATATGACTCTTGTTATCTCTGAGGCCTATTAGATACCTTAGGGTTAGCTTTTACCTTATCCTGCACTTCCCTGCTTTATTGAATATTGAGAAATAGCTTAAATGTCAATGAGGATTTAAGGGGTAGTGCTGGCTCTAAGGTTAGCCTTTCTATCTCTTTTTCTTGCTTGTCTTATAGTTTCTTGCAAGCTTGCCTATACCCACTACCAAAACAAGGAGTGCAAGCACCCATTGCACCCATGCGTCTTCAAGTGCAAAAAGGCCTGCAGCCCACAGCACCAACAAGATGCCGATAATGGTGACAAGCCACGCTGTTAGCTTTGCCATATTAACCTCCTTTTAACCTGATTAAGGTTATTTTTATCAGGAAAGAGTAGTATTTAAACCTTTTCTTTAGTGCCCAAAACAAGGCCCGGGCATGCCTGCTGGGAGCAACTAAGGCATGCTGAAGGCATGGCTGGAATACCCTCTTTTTGTGTTTTTTAGCAGTTTATTCAGTCAGATTTTAGCCAGAAGCACTTTTTAATGCTAGCTGGTGACTGGAGTTTTATGGCTGTTTAAGCTGTTTAAAGGTGTTTAAAATGCTGTTTAATAGCTGTTTTTAGCTGTGCAAGGGCTGTTTAAACGACTAAACAGCCTTACTTTTAGACTCATTTTTATTTATTTTAGCGCATTAAAAAATTGATTTTTAATGCGCTTTTAATATTGTTTATCCTCGGTTTTTCTGATAAAAGAAAGATTTATAAACATGTTTTGCTGTTAAAAAAGATGTTTGGGTGGTTTTTTAGCAGAAAAAAAGATATTGAAAACTTAAAAGATGAGTCAAAAAGATCTTTTGATTCTGCTAAAAAGGATATAAACAACCTTGGAATATGGATTAAACACCTGGACATGAAGGATTCTGAGCAGGATTCAAAGATTGAGATATTAAATGACAAATTATCGACGATAGAATCTGAACTTGATGGAATAAAAAACCTGATGGCATTTCTTGAGTTAGGTGTTTCCAAACAGATATCTGAACATAACAAACAGCTGTTTAATAAACAAACAGCTGTTGAAGGTGTTCAAACACCTGTTCAAACGGCTGTTCAAACAGGCTTTTTACATGATTTTTCAGTGATGGAAAGAGTAATCATCCTTATACTCCTGAATACCGACCTAAAGCTAAGATATGAAGACATAGCGGTAATGACTGGAAAAGACAAGGCAACTGTCAGGGGGCAGATAAATAATATAAAGAGAAAAAGTGAGGGGCTTATTAAGGAGCTGATTGAAAAAAGCGGTAAAAAGAGGCTCTATATTGAGGACAGGATAAAAGAAAGGCTGCTAAAAGGCGTGAAAGTGAGGGTTAATAATAGGCAAAATGAGCAATAACAGCTAAAGATGGTGGAATCTGCCAAGATAAGTTAAAAAGCAGAAAAGTGAGAGTAGTCATAGGTAAAAAGTTCGTACAATTTAATAAAACATCCTAAAATAAGCACAAAAAGCAGAAAAGTGAGAGTTAGCTAGGATAGTTTTTGCATAGGATTCCTGCAAAAATAAGAGGTAAATATGGAAAAAGACATAGTTAGCTAAAGGGTATTAAAATATGGGGTCTGATTAGACAAAAGTAAGAGAAATACTATCAAAAAAATAAAGGATTAGGTAAAAGTGAGTGTAGTGCTTAATATGTGGGTATTGCATTTAAGCAGAGTAGATTTGTAGTGCCTAAATGAAATAGGGATGACAAAAACAAAGGCACTGGAAAAAACATCTCAGCTTTAGCTCTGCCCTTAGATATTCGGTATACGGTTTATCAAAACGGGCAACTAAAGCTCCCGGAGCTGCATAATTGTGCTTAATGACGCTATTCTTTTAAGTTCTGGTGAGACATGAAGAAGGATCTTCTTGTTATTTATTCTTTGTTTGTCGACGGGAATTCCTTTTTTCTGAATCTTTGAAATATAATCGCGGATAGAGCTTTCTGAAAGGCTTAATTTTGATGACAAAATCCTATAATCAACATCTTCTCCCTGCTCCTCCAGATGATAAAGAAGCGAAAAAACAGACATTTCCTGTTGTGTTAGCCGCTTGAATTTAAGCCGGGTTTCTTTCTTAAGAGCATCCAGGCTGTTGAGAACCCAGTCTATCCTGTCTAGCGGGTTATCTAGGTTATCTTTGTCTTTCCATATATCTTCTGATGGGTATTCCGCTTGCCTGATTATCTGTTGGTTTGTCTGTTGGTTTGTTGGTTTGTCTGTTGGAACCCCTTCATTTCCTGTGGAAATCCCTAAATTTTGGCTTTTTGAGGCTCTTAAAGGCATATCATCTGTTGGATTTTTAGAATATGTTGGATTATGTGTTGGAATTGCCGGACTTATCTGTTGGTATGTTTTTGCTGATTCTGCAGGCATTATGTATTGTTTGAGTTCTTCTAAAGCATCATTTATGCC
Source organism: Candidatus Nanoarchaeia archaeon (assembly GCA_035290605.1). Classification (GTDB taxonomy): domain Archaea; phylum Nanobdellota; class Nanobdellia; order Pacearchaeales; family GW2011-AR1; genus JACOYM01. The sequence goes on along the minus strand of DATDUA010000091.1, from coordinate 5,665 downwards.
TTGCATCTGAAGCTTAATTGAGCTTATCTCCTGCCCGAGAGAAAGCATATCCTGCTTTACCTTTAAAAAAGCCTCTTTTATCTCGTCCATCTGGGATAATAATGGATGAATTTAAAAATATTCTTATATCAAGAAAGATATGTCAAAAGACTACTGATGCTGCTTGTATACTTCATATGCCTGGTTGCTCAAGCGCCATTTTGTTCTTTTGGAATAGATTTTGCCTTGGGGATTCTTTTTAACTGATGCAACAAGATTCTTCTTTTCAAGTTCCTTCAGCAATTTAAGTGTGAATTCTTCATCCCTGGCAATTTCCTCTGAAACTCCTGATGTAAAAAGCTGCCTTGGAAAGCTGTGGTAAAGCAGGCTAAGAATCTGCTCTGCTATTTTATCCCTCTTTTTCTGCGATATCCTCATAGTGTTTTATACCGAATATCTTTTTAAATATATTCTTCAGCAACTAAATTTTTAAAAATCCTTTTATCCTAACTTAAAGATGATTAACGGAACAATGTGCTTTCTAAGAAACAGAGGGGAAACACTCTTTTTGTACAGAAACCGAGGAGAGGAGGATATTCATAATGGGTGGTATGTCCCGCCGGGCGGACGATTAGAAAGAGGAGAAAGAAGCATTGATTGCGTCTTAAGGGAATTTGATGAGGAAACTGGCTTGAAATTAATCAATCCGAAGCTTAGAGTAATAGCAACATTCTACAATAAGGGGAGGATTCTTGGAGGAGATAAAAACCCGGAAGACTGGAGGGTTGAGGTTTATGAAGCAAACAATTTTACAGGAAAGCTTAGAGAGGAACACTCCAAAGCAAAACCTGTCTGGGTTCGGGATTTAACACAAATAAGAATGTATCCGGGTGACAGAAAAATATTTGACTTGCTTGGCCAGAAAGGTGTTTGGGAGGCAATATTGCAGTATCATAAAGAAAATTTAGCAAGATTTAACTGCAAGAGGGTATATTGAAAAGGCAAAAGTTCTATTAAATATTTGTTGTATATGTTTTGGAATAATAATGCTTAAAAGGATGACTTGTGTTTATAGATTCATGGCAGGAAAAGATAGGTTTGGAAATGAATTTAGAGGGGGGATTTATGCTGATATAAGAAGCGGAGAGGTTTATTCTTTTGAAAGGGATAAGGGAGATTGTTATTTTGGGCCAGCTTGGCTTGGCTCACCTCTTGAAGCGGGAGTTAAAAGAGGTATTCTCTTGAGTGATGGTGATGCTCTTATGAGAAATTTTGTCCCTATTATTGTGAAAAAAGAGCATGAAAGGGATTTCTTAGAGATAGTAGAGAGCTTATAAAAGGGCATTCTTCTTAATATGAATTAAAGATTTATAAGTAGGTTCTTTCTTTTTTATTCTATGACAGAAAAAGAAACAAAAATGGGTGGTAAACTAAATCTTGCGAAGGAAAGGGAAGCGAGTGAGATAAAAAATGCTATGCATCCTCTTGTTAAGGAGTGGTTTTTCTCAAGGTTTAAGGAGCTAAGCCTGCCTCAGCTTTATGGCGTAATGCCTATACATGAAAGGAAGAATATCCTTATATCTGCCCCAACCGGCGGGACAAAAACGCTGACTGCATTTTTGAGCATATTAAACTATCTTGTCAGCATGGCATGCAAAAATGAGCTGGAAAATAAGGTTTATTGCGTATACTGCTCGCCGCTTAAGGCGCTTGGCTCTGACATTTATGTCAATCTTGTCATGCCGCTTGAGGAGATTGAGAAGATAGCTAAAAAGAATGGGATAGACATGCAGAAGATAAGGGTGGGGGTAAGGACAGGGGATACAACTACCAGTGAAAAACAAAAGATGCTGAAAAATACGCCGCATATATTTATAACAACCCCTGAAAGCCTTGCAATTGTGCTAAGTTCCAAGAGGTTTATAGAGAAATTGAATGCTGTTGAGTTCTGCATAGTGGATGAGATTCATGCTCTTGCCAATAAAAGGGGGGTGCATCTCAGCTTAAGTATGGAGATTCTCTGCCACATAAGCAGAATTGAGCCTGTGAGGATTGGGCTTTCAGCAACAATTGCGCCTCTCGAGGATATTGCAGGGTTCCTAGTTGGTGAAGGTAGAGGGTGTGAGATTGCAGATGTACAGTTCACAAAGAGTATGGATATTGAGGTTTTAACACCGTCTGAAGACATCATAGATGTTGATGCGAGAAGCCTGCACTCCGACCTTTATGGATTAATAGACCGGCTTATTGAAAATCACAAGACAACATTGATATTCACAAATACAAGAAGCGCGACAGAAAGGGTTATTCACCATTTAAAGGAGATGTTCCCCTCAAAATACCTTGAAAATATCGGGGCGCACCATAGCAGCTTAAGCAAGGCGCACAGGTTTGATATTGAGGAGAGGCTGAGGCAGGGGAAATTGAAGGTGGTTGTCACGAGCACAAGCCTGGAACTGGGAATTGACATTGGGTATATAGGCCTTGTGATTCTGCTCGGCTCTCCTAAAAGCGTTGCGAGGGCGCTGCAGAGAATAGGAAGGGCGGGGCACAGGCTGCACGAGACTGCAAAGGGAAGATTTATTGTTTTGGACAGGGACGATTTAATTGAATGCTGTGTTCTGGCAAAGAACGCAAGGGAAGGCATTATAGACCAGGTGCAGATTCCAAAAAACTGCCTTGATGTCCTGAGCCAGCAGGTTTATGGCATGGCAATACAGCAGGTATGGAACGCTGAAGAGCTTTTTGCTGTTATAAAAAGAAGCTATTGCTATAAAGAGCTGACAAGGGAAGATTTTTTCTCTGTTATTGACTATCTGGCAGGGGAGTATGCTCTTGAGGCGAGGGATGTTTATGCAAAGATATGGCATGACAAGAAAACCGGGCAGATAGGCAAGAGGGGAATGCTGGCAAGAATGATTTACATGACAAATATAGGAACTATCCCTGAAGAAAGCTTTGTCAGCATTGTCATATCCGGCGGAGAAAGGAAGGATGAAAGAGTGGGGGTTATAGATGAGGCATTCCTGGAAAGGCTGAAACCGGGTGATGTCTTTGTTCTTGGCGGGCACAGGTATGAATTCAGGTACACTAAGGGAATGAATGCCTATGTCAATGCGTCTGTTCACAAGTCGCCTACAATTCCCTCATGGTTTTCAGAGATGCTGCCATTAAGCTTTGGCTCTGCGCTGGCAATACAAAGATTCAGGCTTTTGATGGAGGAAAAACTCAAAAAAGAGAAGAAAGAGGATGTTCGAAAATTTATAATGGAATTTCTTTACTGTGATGAGCACTGCGCAAATGCAGTATATAATTATTTTTACGAGCAATTTAAGTTTTTGGAGATTCCGCACGAGAAAAAGCTCATTGTTGAGCATTACAGGGGAGAGAAGGATTATGTCATATTTCACTCGCTTTTTGGCAGAAGGGTAAATGATGCCCTGTCAAGAGCAATAGCGTTTGTTGCTGCGAGGCTTCATGGTAGGGATATTGAGATAGGTATAAGCGATAATGGGTTTTTCCTTGCAGGAGAGAATATTCAGGCAGTCAAGGCGCTAAGAATGCTGAATTCAAAGAATCTTGTTGATATTCTGAAAGAGGCAATAGAAAAAACAGAGGTTCTGAAAAGGAGGTTCAGGCATTGCGCTACCCGCGGCCTGATGATTTTAAGGAGCTACAAAGGCAGGACAAAATCTGTAGGCAAACAGCAGATGAAATCAGGGTTTCTGCTTGGAAGCGTGAAAAAGCTGGATAAGAATTTTCCCATTTTAAAGGAGGCAAGAAGAGAGGTTATTGAGGACCTGATGGATATCAATAATGCGAAGCTTATTGTTGAATGGATAAATGAAGGAAGGATAAAGATAAAAGAGGCGCACACAAAGCTGCCGAGCCCGTTTGCCCTTAACCTGATTATACAGGGATATTCTGATTTGATAAGGATAGAGGACAAGATAGAATTCCTGAAAAGAATGCATAAGCTGCATCTTGAGATGATAAGCAAGAGAGGAGATTGAAGAGGTTATTTTAATGCCTGCTGCATAAGACTACTGGAAGAGCTTTGGCAGTATATGCCCTCAATATATGAATACTCCCTGGTGTAGGCGTGCAGAAGAAATACTGCTTTTTCCTTTTCCTTGATTGTTTTTTCCTTGCTAATGTGCTTGTCAAGCTCATTTTTTGATGCTTCTGTAGCCAGGTCAAACAGCTTGTTGTACATAGCTGTTAGTTCGCATTTTGGAACATTTTGCCTTATGTATTTTCCTTCAGGACATCCTCATTTATATGCTCTAAGCCATCCATATTCCATGCAGATTTTGTCCAGAATCAGGTTCTGCGTTGAGCTCACGCTGCCCCGCAGGCTGGAAAATTCCCGGTATGACCTCGGCGTGAGAAGCTTGCCAAGGGTTATGATGTCAACTATTCCTTCAAGAAGTGATTTTTGGTAGGACAGCCTTACACATTTCTTTATGCCCTTAAGCTCGTCATCTGCCTTATAGTACTTCAAATCAAGGTTTTTCCCAGCAGATTTGGATTCTCTGGCAATAATCTCGGAAACAAGGTTGACTGCCTCTTTTTTCAGCTTGCTTCTCTCAGCAGAATATGCATTTGCAAAAAACATGCCTGCGATAATCAGAGTGATAACTGCTTTTCCTGCCTTTGCAACCATAAATCCTTACCAGAAAGGTGTTTTTAAAATTTGTTTTTCCGCGATAAGCAGATTGGCAAATATATTTCTCAGAATAAGCATGCTTAAAAAGCAACTCAATTTCAATTTGTAATGGAAAGTGCAAAAGAGCTGAATAATTTGGAGAACATAATTCTTGCCGACCCTAAATCAAATGTCTGGAATTTTGCTGTTAAGGTATGTGACAGCATAATGAAGATAGAAAATGAAAGAAGCAAAATAGGATTTACTATGGGGGAGGTAGAAACAAAGAATTTTCCAGACGGCGAGTTTGAGCCAAGGATAATTCCAAATGTGAGATTAAAGAATGTTGTCTACATACAAGATTCCAGCAAAGAGCCCGCGAGATGGTGGGTTGAGATGATGCTTGTGAATAATGCTGCGAGAAGGGGAAGCTCTGCAAGCGTTATTGATGTCCTGCCTTACATGAGATGGTCAAGAAGCGAGAAAAAGGACAAGCCGCATATTGCTATTGCCTCCAAAGTTTTTGCAGACACAATAAGTTTAAGTGATTCCGGCGCTCATGCAAACAGGGTGATAGCCCTTGATTTGCATGCCCAGGCTATACAGGGATTTTTTAATATTCCTTTTGATGCTCTTTACAGCTATCCTGATGTTGTGGGGTACATAAAGACAAGGCATCCTGAGATAATAGAAAACCTGATTGTTGTTGCTCCTGACACCGGCTCTGCAGAAAGGACGAGGGCATTTGCCAAAAGGATAGGCAATAACATAGATATAGCCATAATTGACAAGAGAAGGATAAGCGGGGAGAGGGTAGAGGTTTATCATGTTGTGGGAGATGTTGAAGGAAAGAACTGCTTATTAGTTGATGATATATTAAGCAGCGGAAAAACATTGGGGGAAGCAGAGATTGCGTTAAGGAAAAATGGTGCAAAAAAAGTTTACGCATATGCCACGCATTTTGTCGGCTCTGGGAATTATATGGAAAATTTAAAAGGGCTTGACAGGGTTTTGACAACAGACACATTCTACCAGCCA
>DATDUA010000090.1:0-3584 GCA_035290605.1 Candidatus Nanoarchaeia archaeon | reverse complement strand
TAGGTAATTATCCCTCCAGGAATTTCCAAAAAGTTCCTTAACTATTATTAATGCAAGAGTGGACTTGCCTGTTCCTGCAGGGCCTGCAAACATCAGATGAGGAATGTTCAATCCCTGAGCAAGCGACCTAACTCTTTTTATAATCTCTTCCTGCCCAACCACCTCCTCAAACTTTTCCGGGCGGTATTTCTCTGTCCATATCTCGCTGCTTGCCATGATTAATACTTGTCAATTAGTTTTTTAAACATTCTTGTCTTAAAGAATATAGGTTGTAACTTCAGTAAAAAAACAAAGGCTATTTGTCAAATTTAAGAATTATTCTTTACTTCGCCCTCATCCTCTTCATTTTTCTCTGCCTCTTTTCCTTTTTAAGGCGCTTTCGCTGCCACTTCCACCTCATCTGCCCTTTCTTTTTCCAGCTTCTGCTTGAGCGTTTCATTCTTTCTCTTTACTTTTTGTATTTTTAAATATATGCTCCTGCCGAGATTCGAACTCGGGTCTTTGCCGTGAGAGGGCAAAATCCATAGCCTTCCTAAGCCTTTATAGCTAAAAGAATTTGGCCTCTAGACTACAGGAGCGTAGTTATTCTAAATTTAATAGGTTTAAAAGTATTGCGCTGCAGGCTGAATTTGTTGCTTAATGCGAAAGAGCCAGTATAATTAATATCCCGAGTGCATTCAATAAAAAGCTAAGTGCTGCGAATGCCTTTTGCTTTATTGATGTCAGCCCGGCCAGCATTGTTACTCCAATCTCGTCAGCAACAGGCGAGGCAATGAGAATCTCTGCGAAGATATACAAAAGGTAGTTTCTTGCCTTTGCTGTCGTGTTCTTTTCTATTGCCTTTATAACTGCCCTGAAAGGCTTTGTTCTTTCAAGCCTTTTAAACTCGTCCATCAAAGAAAACCTTACAAAATTAAAGATGAGCAAATCCCCTAGAATTGCCCCTGCGCCGCCGGCAAGAGCTGAAACCACAATATTCTGCGGCTGCGAAACTATAAAGAACCCGACAGCAATGGGCGCGCTAAAGCCGAATGCAAACAAAATACCTGCAATAAAGCTGCTTATGTAGCCAAAATTCCCTATGCCAAAATTCAAAACAAGATTTTTAACATAAGGGTTTGTAAAGATAAGATAGGAAAGAACAGTTATAATCAAAAGCAACAGCAGCTTCGGATACCTCAATCTTAAAAAATGCCTCATTTTTGCCCTCTTTATTGACTTTTTGTTTTCTGCTTTCAGTCGCTGAATATTTAATAGCCCCGCCAGGATTCGAACCTGGGTCGCAAGGTTTCTATCTAAGAAGGCATTTGTATCTTTTCTGCCTTCCTATGCCAGAGCCTCGCATCCTTGACCACTAGACTACAGGGCTATTAAATGATATCTATTGGCAGATTTTAAATCTTATCCTTTTCATTCAGCTAAAGGAAATATTTATATATCGGCTCATATTTGTAAAAGCAAATAAACAATATAAAAAGAGAAAATGGCAGTTTGGCTGATAATTTTGCTGGTGGTGGTGTTAATCTTTCTGTTTACAAAGATGAGCCATCTTAAGTACAAGATTATAATTGGATTAATCATATTTCTTGTGCTGACATTCTACCTTGCAATTAACAAAAATCTTTCAGATGAGAAAATAAGCCTGTTTACAATAGAAGGCGCGGAAACAGCAGTAAAGACATATTTTTCATGGATGGGGCATGTAATCAAAAACCTTGGCTCTCTTACGGGGAATGCCGCAAAGGTTGACTGGTGGCATGTTTCATCTAATGTGACAAATACAAAATGAAACTCCTAATGCTTGCCGTCATGCTTATTTTCATCGGAGCATTCTTTATCGTAAGCAACAGCAATCTTGCGCTTGGGCAGGAAGGAAACGCTCAAAAGTTTGTCTCTATGTACAAAACATGGATTTTCAGCATAACTGACAATCTGTTAAAGACAACCGGCTACATGATAAAGCTTGACTGGCTACCAAAGTAGACAATTTTCGTAAAATCAGTTGGCGCAGAGTATGTATTCTACGCCCAGACTTAATGTTCTTGCTGTTAATCTTTTCTCTCGGGGAGAATAGCCAGTAGTCATAAGGCCAACTCTGGACATTCTGTCGATATAGTATTTATCCTCAGAATCAATCAATCTGCCCTTTGCATACTTTCTCAGAACCTTTACCTCCTGGCTTTCTTCTTTTTTTGAGAAGAAACTTGCAATTGAAGACAGGCATTTCATTTTAATAACCAATGCAATTTACTTTAAAAACAAATCGGTTATGCAAAATATACTTTACTAATATCTTATCTCCAGCCCTTTCATTTTTGCTTCCATTATTGAAGAAGGCGCGCATTTCTTGCCTGAGAAGGCGCAGATTATGCAGCATTTCATTATTGGTGTTATTGTCTTCTGCCCGCATTTCTTGCATTCAAATGAGTTTATTATGCTGTCTTTTGGAATCTCGAGCCTGCTCCTGCTTCCGCAGTGAGGGCATTTTACCATCGCTGTTTTCGGAATGTCAAGAACCCTGCGCTAAAACACAGGACGTGCTCGGGTTCTTGAGCACTATCAGAATTCCCAGTACTATCTAAACTACAAATCAGAGATTTGTGGAATTCTGAAGTTTTGATTACTCTTTTTCTCGGCATTTTAGTTTGCAGATTATTCCTGCGATGAAATAAAATTTTCTTTCATGTATTCATGCATCTCTTTTATGTCTGGCTCTATGTTAAGATAGAACTCCTTGTAGTTGCCATTAACCTTAAGCGCCTTTCCTTTGCCCAGTCCAAGCTCTTTAAACCTTTCATATTCCCCTGCCAGGCTGGTGCTCTTTCTTATTGGATAAGGCTGCTGAAAGACAATTGCAGGCTTTTTTGATGATGCTTCCTCTATCATATACGGAAGATGGTCCTCTCTTGCGTGAATTCCGCCAATAACTATTGCAACATCCTCTCCCTCATTCAATCTGCCAATAACCGCTTTTGTCGTTGCCAGGTCCCTGTTGAAGAAATCAAAGCCAGAATACTGGTTGATAAATACGCTTATGCTCGCTTCTGCTGTTGTGCTTTTTACTATAAAATTGGGCATGTCCACACCAATAGTTTTTATATTGCTTTCTTTAAGAAATTCGAGCAGGTTAACATAACCATACTTTTTAAGCTCTCTTTCAGAATACCTTGTCATTGAAACAAATTTTTCAAGGCTTATTCTCGAGTGCATGTAATCATCAATATGCCTTTGCATGTCTGTGCCGAATGTCTCCAGGCCCACAGCAAGATTCTCCCTATTGATATTTTTTATTATTTCAATCATCTTTTTCCTGTGCCTTGAAAAGCAATGCGTGTCTGCCAGCATGACAATGCTTTCTTTCTTCAGTTCATCACACATATCCTTCTCGCTTATTGTGTTATTTTTAATGTATTCTTCTATGTTGCTTGCTGATGCGAGCTTGTCAGCTTGAATGAAATATGTTGCATTATAAACTCTTTCGTCAATTGTTTTCTCCAGCTCCAAAAGCGCGTCTTTTGATGTTTTTTCTTCAATAGGCTCAATGCTGCTGGAAGAAGAAAGCTGGCTTGAAGTTCCTGCAAGCA
>DATDUA010000089.1:0-3324 GCA_035290605.1 Candidatus Nanoarchaeia archaeon | reverse complement strand
ATAGTCAAAAATCCGGATGCGAAGGTTGTATGCACCAGAAAATTAGGAGGCTCAAGCAAGCCAGGCGTAAAAGAGAAATATGACATGTTTCATAATAATGACTTCGCCGCATTTGCCAATTCAAGGCTGATAAGCCAGACTGAAGATGAAATTTCATGGGAGCTCTCGCCTGCAGAGGGCGGCAGGCTTGTTTTTGGAAAGATAATAGAGAAAAAATGGCTTTTTCTCGACAAGAAAACTATTGAGGTGTCAAGCGAGTGGTATTTCAATGCTGAAAGCCCTGGAGCGCATTATATTAACATAGGCAACAAAGGCGACCCCCTGCCTTCAGATTATTCTCTTGGCCCTGTCAAAGTCAAAAAGTAAAATGCCGCTAAAGAATTTTGTTAAAGGATTGGAAGCAGTTGTTTTAAGCGGGGCTGTTCTTTTTAATTCATTTTTCTGCCAAAACCTATCTGCAGAAGAAGCAAAAACAAAATCAGAGAATAAGCCCAAGACAATTAAGGTATGGTCTGGCTGGGTTGACATACAGCCAAAAATGAATGGCATGTATACTTCAAGGGAAATTCCGGGGGAGATGTTGATTTTTCCTCTAAGAGAAGCATTCTACCCCCCAGAAAACAAAGCTATATCACCTTTTGAGGCAGTCGGGCAGTATATAAAGGCTACAGACCCCAACTATAAAATCACTTACACCATCATGCTTCGCACAGTTTACACAGAAGTGCCTAAATGGGCTAAAGGAAAGAAAATAGGGGGCTATAAGCCCTGCAACCTTTTTGCCGAAGAGACAAAGGATTCTTTTTCCACTATAGCTTATTCAAAACTAAAAAAGCGCAGTGAAAAAAAAGTTGTCTGGGAGCTCTCGCCTGCAGAGGGCGGCAGGCTTGTGTTCGGCAGGCCAGTCAGGGGCGAAGAAGAAAAAAACATGGAAAACAAATGGGTTTTCAACGCAGTTGGGCCAGGAACAAAATATTTATGTATAAGCGGAGAAAATGACCCAACCCCTTCAGATTACCAGATACGGGATAGTATAGGTACATATGTGAACATCTACGGCTTAAACCTTGATGGCGGCTTGTGGTAAATCAAAAAACATACCCCCTGCACTCACTCAAGCATCTCAAGCTGCCTTTTTATATCGCTTATCTCCCTGTCTATGCTCAAGCTTTTTGTCTTTTCCCCTTTTGCCATGCCTGCAGGCATTTTTTCTGTCCTGATAGCCTCTTTTAGCAGCTTAATGCTGCCTTCCTCCTTAAGCGAAGGCAGCTCCTGCTCAACCCGCCCTATTTCGATAACAAAATCATTAAGCTGGCTTTTCAGCCTAGATTTTAACAGCATCTCCTCTTTTCTCACCCTCTTGTAATTCTTTATGTGCTGAAGCACCTCTAAAAGGCTCACCTTGCAGCCAAGCACATTTCTCTTTGCAGAAATAGCGTCATTGTAATCTATCTGAACATGAACTGCAGTTTTAATTGTCATAAATAAAAGATATGCTGTTAGTTAATTTAAAATATAGCTAATGGCTTCCACAGCCAGTTTTTTGCCCCATTTTCCTGATTTTGCTAAACCTTCTCAAATATTCCTCGGTCAATGCCGTCTATCCTTGCCTTAAGCGCCTCTATCTCCCTTTCCCACGCTGTCAGCTCTGCCTCTTCTCTTGTTTTAACATCCTTTATGTCTCTTAATGTCCTCTCTATCTCTGTTACTTTTTTCTTTATGCTTGTGAAATCATTTAATGCGTCTTCAAACTTATCTATCCTTACAAACAACGGCTCTGCCTTTGCTGTCTTTTTTCCCTGCTTTACCTCAGAAAATCCTGTTATTTCAAGCGTCCTTGGCATTTCTTTAATACCCTTTCCCATCTCCCAGCTGCTCCTGTTATCCTCGCTTTCTTCTGCTTCCTCTGGCTCGCTGACTGCCTGCTTAATCGCTGCCTGGCTGAATCTCTCTGCGCTTAGTGAACTTGGAAATGACGGCAGAATAGGAAGGCTTGACGGCAGGGACTCATTCAATTTTGAAGTTGGCATCTCCGGCAGAGACGGCAATTCCGGCAAAGGCGGCAATTCCGGCAACTCACTAACTCTTTTATTCACTTCTTTTCTTCCAAACAAGCCCATAATTATATTCAAAAATCGCACTATAAATACCTTTATTTAAATTATAAAGTAGTAAAAATAAAAGCGAAAAGTATTTATTCAGGCTATTTCTAAAAAGCATACCATGCATATAGAACTTCTAAAAAAGATTGCTGAAGAAACAATGGGAAAGCCGGCAGTAGACCTGATAGTAATACTGCTAAAAAAGAAGAATATTAATGAGTTTATAATAGCCAAAAAGCTGAGCCTGACAATCAACCAGACAAGAAATCTTCTTTACAAATTTTCTGACAGGGGAATTGTTTCATCTACGAGAAAAAAAGACAAGAAAAAAGGATGGTACACATACTTCTGGACATTTGAGATTGGCAGGGCGCTCTTATTCATGAAACAGGTTCTGCTTAAAGACACAGAGCACCTGAAAAGCATATTAAAAAGCAGGGAAAACAAGAGATTTTACATCTGCAAGAGCTGCAATATTGAGATGACTGAAGAAAATGCGCTTCTGACTGACTTTGCGTGCAGGGAGTGCGGCCAGCTGCTTGAGCTTAATGCTGACAGAAAAGTCATTGATGATGTAAACAGAAAAATCAATAAGTTTGCGCAGCAGATGAAAGTTGTTAATGAGGAGCTTGAAAGAAGAGGGAAAGAGCATGAGAAAGAAAGGGAAAGGGGAGAAATAAAAAGCAAGAAGGAGAAAGGGGACAGGCTTAGGAAAGCGAGAATGAAAAGAAAAAGGGATAAGGCAAAAGCGGAGAAAGGAAAGCATATCAAAAAAGAGATAGAAAAGGGTAAGAAAATAAAAAAGAGAGCATAATCAGCAGGCAAAAACAAAAATGATGGGAAGAAGCAAAAAATTCTACAGCCCGCGAAGGGCTGGCCTTTTTAACATAAGCATGACAAACAAGATAGTGGCAGCGAATATAATCGCCTTCTTTATTTTTCTTGTTATCATTTCTTTAAACAGCTCGCTTGCAGATTATATCTTTCTCAAGCCATCCTTAATCCTGAAGGCAAAAAGCCTTTGGACAATTATAACGAGCATGTTTATGCATGCTGGCTTATTGCACCTGTTTGTGAATATGTTCTCCCTATTTTTCATAGGCAACTTTCTTGAAAAAATAATCGGAAGAAAAAGATTTTTCTGGCTGTATATCCTATCAGGAATTCTTGGCGGAATATTCTTTGTCCTTTCTGCCCTGATATTTCAAAATACAGAAATCAG